>JALTZY010000124.1 GCA_027045905.1 Paracoccaceae bacterium | reverse complement strand
CCCGTCCCCGCCATCAGGTGAAAGCGCCCGGTGCCGCCCGGCCCGGTCATAACCGACCCCTCGAGGCACAGGATGTCGAGGCGCTGGCGCCCCTCCAGCACCGCCTCGATGATGCCGAGCGCCTCGCGCCCGGTCTCGAGGCTCAGCGCCGGGTGCCAGAGCAGCTCGATCCCCGCCGCCTCGAAGGCAGTCAGGAAGTCCGGCGCCTCGGCGCAGATCAGCGACAACGTGCAGCCGCCGCAGCCGCCCGATTGCAGCCACAGGAGCGTGCGCCGGTTCGCAGCGGGCGCGCTCATGGCCCCGCCTCGGGCGGCCGGACCGGCAGATCGAGCGTGAAACAGGCCCCGCCCGACTCGGCCGGCACATGGGCTAGGCGCGCACCCAGTTCCTCGGCCATGCGGTAGGAGAGGTAAAGCCCGAGCCCCGTGCCCTGCCCCACCGGCTTGGTGGTGAAGAAGGGCTCGAAGATCCGGTCCGCCGCCTCCGGCGCGATGCCGGGGCCGTTATCGACGACCGAGATCGTCACCCGCCCCGCCTGCGCGCCCGCGCGTATCTCGATCCGCGCCCGCCCGGTGCCCGCCAGAGCGTCGAAGGCATTCTGCAGCAGGTTCACGAGGATCTGGTGCACATGGCCGCGCCGCGTGGTGACCTCAAGCCCCTCGGCGCAGTCAATGCTGACCTGCGGCGTCAGCTTGGTCCCGCGCTTGACCCAGGACAGGGCGGTCTGCACGGCGCTTCTGATGGCGAAGGTCTCGTTCGGCTCGCGCTGGTTGCCGGAAAAGCGGCGCAGATCCTGGACGATGCTGGAGACGCGCTCGGCCCCTTCCAGCGTGCCCTCGATCAGCCCCGGCATGTCGGCGGTGATCCGGTCGATCCCCAGTTCTTCGCGCAGGCGCGCAAGCTCCCGCGCCCCGGCCCCCGCCTCCACCGCTTCCAGATAGGCGACCAGCCGGGCCTGGTATTTCTGCAGCGCATGGATATTGCCGTAGATGAAGCTGATCGGATTGTTCAGCTCATGCGCCACCCCTGCCACCAGCCGGCCCAGCGCCGCCATCTTTTCCGAGGCGATCAGCTGCTGCTGGGCGCGCTCGAACCGCCTGAGTGCCGCGTCAAGCTCGCGATAGGCGCGCTGCAATTCGCCCACGGGGCGGCCGATCAGCACCAGCCCGGCGGGGCGGCCGCGCCGGTCGTGGCGCGGCGAGCAATTGACCGAAAGCGGCACCTCTTCGCCATCGGCAGCGCGGATCGTGACCTCGCAATCGGTAAAGACCCGGCGGGCGCGCAGATGGGTGGCAAAGGTGTCTTCGGCCTCCTCGCCCGGCCCGTGCAGCACCTCGCCGATGGGCCGCCCCTCCAGATCGCCCGGCGCAAGGCCGGTGAGACGAACGAGCGCCTCGTTCACCTGCACGATCCTTGCATCGGTATCGCAGACGATCATCAGGTCGCTCATCGCCCGCATCACCGAGGCGATGAATTCCTGCGCGCTTTCGAGCTCGGCATTCTTGGCCTCGAGCGCCACCTGGCTTTCCACCAGTTCCGCATAGACCCGGTCCATCTGCCGGATCACGTCGATCCAGACTTCTTCGCCCCGCTCGCCCGCCGCCAGGGCGCGCAACTGCTCCGGCAGGATCGTGGGGCGCGCAGAAGGCTCGGAGATGTGGCTCATGCGGGCACCTGTCCTTTCGTCATGCGGATCGTCATGCGAGGGAAGCCTGCGGCATTTCGCTCTCGCGTTCAATGCCGTATCGCTCGAGCTTCGAACGCAGCCCGACCCGCGAAAGCCCCAGTTCGCGCGCCGCGCGGCTTTTGTTCCAGCGGTGGCGGATGAGGGATTCGCGCAGGATGCGCGCCTCGATCGCCTCTATGCGCTCCCTGAGGGTCCGGCCCTCGCCCTCGGGCTGCAGCGCCAGGTCGCCGGCCCGGGCCGGGTCCAGCGCCATCAGCACCCGGGGCGAGATCAGGTCGGCGCCCAGCTCGCCCCCTTCGGGGCCCATCACCAGCATCCGCTCGATCTCGTTGCGAAGCTCGCGCACATTGCCCGGCCAGTCGTGGCGCTTGAGGCAGGAAAGCGCCTCGGGGGTGAAGCCCGCCGCCTCCTTGCCCAGCGAGGAAACCGCCTGCTTGAGCAGGTAACTGGCCAGAAGCGGAATATCCTCGCGCCGCTCGCGCAGAGGCGGAATGGCGATCACCACCCCGGCGAGGCGGAAGTAGAGATCCTTGCGAAAGCGCCCCTCGGCCACCGCCCTTTCGAGGTCAGAGGAGCTTGCGGCGATGAGGCGGATGTCGAGCTTGCGGCTCTGGTTCGAGTCCAGCGGGCGGTATTCGCCCTCCTGCATCGCCCGCAGCAGGCGGGCCTGAAACGAAAGCGGCATCTCCCCCACCTCGTCGAGAAACAGCGTGCCGCCGAAGCTGCGCTCGAACAGCCCGGCCTGGTCGCGCCGCGCATCGCCCGCGCGCACCCCGAAAAGCTCGCGCTCCAGCCGGTCGTGGTCCATCGCCTGGCAGGCCTGCACCGAGAAGGGCTTGTTCCAGCGCAGCGAGTTGTAGTGGATGGCGCGCGCGGCCAGTTCCTTGCCGGTGCCGCTTTCGCCGAGAAACAGCACCGAGAGGTCATAGGGCGCGACCCGGGCCAGCGTATCGCAGATGCGGTTCATGGGCGAAGTGCGCCCGCGCACGATCCCGTCGTCGAAGTCGTACTGGCGCCGCAGCTTGCGCCGGTTGTCGGTGAGCTTGCGCCGCGCCCCTTCCTCGGACAGGCGCAGCTCGATCGCCAGCAGCTGGTTCTGGCGCTGAAGCTCGAACATCTCCAGCGCGTTCTTGAGCGTCAGGATCAGCTTTTCCGGCTGCCAGGGCTTGGTGATGTAGTGGTAGATGCCCGCCTCGTTGAGCCCGGCGATGATGTCGTCGGCCTCGGTATAGCCCGAGATGATGATGCGGATCACATCCGGCCAGCGGTTGCGCACCCGGGTCAGAAAGGCGACGCCGGTCTCCTCGGGCATGCGCTGGTCGCACAGGATCACCTGCACCCAGTTGTCGCTCAGAAGCGCCTCGGCCTCGGCGGTGGTCTCGGCGGTGAGCACGTCGAAATCGTCGTAAAGCGTGCGCTCCAGCGCCTCCAGCGAGCGCAGTTCGTCATCGACGATCAGGATGGTCGGCTTGGTCATGGCAGGGCCTCCTGCGGCTGGGTGGCGCGCTTGTCGCGGTGGCGGGCAAGCGTGACCGGGGTGCGCGACCTGGGCACCTTGCGCACGAAATTGTAGCGCGCGACGTGGTAGCTGGGATCAAGACCGAAGAAATTGCGCCGCATCTTCTGAAGCTCCTCGGCGCGGTATTCGGCGAGCGGCTTTTCGGCCTCGTCGGCGGCGCGCCGGGCGCGCTTGTCGGCGAGGAGGGCTTCGGCGCTGAGGGCAAGCTCGCCGGCCCGCGCCGCCACCTCCGCGGCAAAAGCCGCGCGCGCGCTGGGCAGGACCGCATCGACCAGCCCCAGCGCGCAGGCTTCTTCGGCCCCTATCGGCAGGCGCGCCTCGGCGATGCGCCGGGCATTCTCGGCGCCGCAGCAGCGCGGCAGCAGGTAGGTCCAGAATTCCGAGCCGTAGAGATTGCCCATGTCCTTGTAGTGGGGATTGAGGATCACGCCCTCGCGCAGCCAGACCCGGTCGCAGGCACGGGCCAGAAACACCCCGCCCGCCCCGGCATTGCCGGCCATCGCGGCGACGGTGACATGGCTTTCGCAGCGGATCAGCGCTTCGGCCAGGTCGTTCATGGCGTTGATATTGGCCCAGCTTTCCTCGGCCGGGCCGGGGGCGGCCTCGATCCGGTTCAGGTGGATGCCGTTGGACCAGAAATCCGGCCCGCCCTCGAGCACGATCACCCTGACCGGGCGGGTGCTGGCGTGGCGGAAGGCGGCGAGAAGCTCGGCGCACTGGCCGGTGGACATGGCGCCGTTGAGGAAGGGAAAGGCAAGGTATCCTACATCGCCGGCTTCGCGCCAGGTGATGCCGGGAAAAGCGCCCGGATCGCCCGGCGCGACCTCTGGAAGCGCCTCGGCGGCAGCGCCAAGCACCTGCCTAGCGGGCAGCTTGACCGGCACCTGGGCCTGCGGGTCGCGCATATGCCCGATCCAGACCGCCCCATCGCGGCAGGCGCGCGCCACCGCCGGGCCGCTCCTGGCCAACAGCGCTCCCGGCGGGCCGCCAAGCCCCGGCGCCGCATGGCCGTCATGCAGCATCAGCCGCCGCCCGCCGATCGCATCGGCCACCCCCGGCACCCCATCCGAGGCGCGCAGCTTGCGCAGCACGTCCGCCACCCCGTCGGCGGCCCAGTCGATCGCCCGCGCCTGCTGCGGCACCGGGCCGTTGAACCCGCCGGTGGCGAAATCCGCCTCGCCCAGCGGCACCGGCTTCTCGCCCGCCGCCACCTTGCCCAGCGCCTCGAAGATCGCCGCCATCGCCGCGCCGCTCACCTCGTTCCGGTAGAGGCTCGACTTGGTGGCCGCGCGCATGGGGAAGCGCCGCCAGGCCCATATCGGCCCCGCATCCATCTCCGCGCGCGCTTCCAGCACCGTGACGCCCCATTCGCGTTCGCCCCTCAGGATCGCCCAGTCCAGCGCCGCCGGCCCCCGGTCGCCGGGCGGGCCGGGATGGACGATCAGCGTGGGCGTGGCGAGCCAGATGTCCTCGGGCACCGCGCGCTTCAGATAGGGGCACAGGATCAGCTCCGGCCGCCAGAGCGCCACCGCCTCGCGGGCCAGATCGTCATTGGTGAAGAATTCCACCGACACCTCGTGCCCGGCGCGGCGCAGTTCCACATGCGCGCGCTGCGAGAGCGAGTTGAAGGCGTGGATCAGCAGCAGGATGCGCATCAGCCCGCCCCGAACAGGGCCAGCGGCCCGGTTTCGGCGATCACCGCGACGCCAAGGAAGATTGCCAGCCCCGCCACCCCCAGCCGGATTGCCGCCAGCAGCCGCGAGGTGGCGGTTTCGGCCAGCCGCAGCGGCCATGAGGCGACCCAGCTCAGCGTGGCCATGCCCAGGACCGAGCCCAGCCCGAAGACCAGGATGTATCCCGCCGCCAGCCAGGCGCTGCCGGTCGTCGCCGCCGCGAGCGCCACCAGCCCCGCCGAGCCTGCCGCCCCATGCGCCAGCCCGACCAGATAGGCCCGCAGGGAAAAGGCGGGGTGATCGTGCTCGTGCGGGTCGCGCGCATGCGGCAGGTGACTGCCGGCATGGGAATGGGCGTGGAAATGCGGCCCGCAGCCGTGGTCATGGAGGTGGAAATGAATCCTCCGGCGCCACATCTTCCACAACACCCAGCCGCCCAGCCCCACCAGCATGAGGCCGACGAAGAACTCCATGCCCGCCGCCATGCGCGCCGTCAGCACATAGCCGAAGCCCACCGCCGGGGTCGATATGAGAAACAGCGTCGTGGTATGGCCCAGCCCCCAGCTCGCGCCCAGCAATGCCAGCCGGCGCCCCGTGGCCCGGCCCTCCGACGCCAGCGCACCGACGGCGGCCAGGTGATCGGCCTCGAACGCATGGCCCATGCCGACGAGAAATCCAAGCATCAAGAAGCTTTCCATCTCCGTCCCCCTCAGCAGATGCGCGGCAGCTGCTCGCCCGCCAGCCAGTCCACGATCCGGGTGCCGCCGAAACCCGTCTCCATGGTCACGAAGCCCATATCGTCGGCCACCACCTCGCCGATGATCGCCGCATCCGCCCCCAGCGGATGGGCGCGCATCGCCGCCAGCAGGCTTTCGGCGCAGCCGGCCGGGCAGATCGCCACCAGCTTGCCTTCGTTGGCCACATAGAGCGGGTCCAGCCCGAGAAGCTCGCAGGCCGCCCCCACCTCGGCGCGGACCGGGATCGCGGCTTCATCGAGACGCATGCCGACGCCGGCGCTCTGCGCGATCTCGTTCAGCGCGGCCGCCAGCCCGCCGCGCGTGGGGTCGCGCAGGGTGCGGATCGCGGGCACCTCGGCCACCATCGCCGCCACCAGCCCATGCAGCGCCGCGCTGTCCGAAACGACCGCCGTCTCGAACTCAAGGTTCTCGCGGCTCGACATGATCGCCACCCCGTGATCGCCCAGATGGCCGCTGACCAGCACCTTGTCGCCGGGGCGCGCATTGGCGGCGCTGATGTCCAGCCCCTCGGGCACCAGGCCGATGCCGGTCGTGGTGATGAACACCCCGTCGCCCTTGCCGCGCTCGACCACCTTGGTATCGCCCGTGACCACCGGCACGCCCGCCTCGAAGGCCGCGCGCGCCATGCTGGCGACGATGCGCTCGAGATCGGCGAGCGGGAATCCCTCCTCCAGGATGAAGCCCACAGAGAGGTAGAGCGGGCGCGCCCCGGCCATGGCCACATCGTTGATCGTGCCATGCACGGCAAGCGCGCCGATATCGCCGCCGGGAAAGAACAGCGGGCTGACCACATGGCCGTCGGTAGCCATGACCATGCGTCCAGCCTCTACCCCAAAGGCCGCCTGGTCGTTCATCGCCCGCAGCATCTCGTTGTCGAAATGCCTGACGAACACTTCCTCGATCAGCTGCGCCATGGCCCGCCCGCCGGCGCCGTGGGTCATGTCCACCCGGCCCCTGCGCAGGTTCAGCCGGGTCGGGAAACGCCTGTGCGCATTCATGCCGCATCCTCCCTTGCGCCCTGTCGCTGCCGGTCGATGCGAAAGCGCCCGTAGCTCCAGTAGGCGGCGCAGGAGCCTTCGGAAGAGACCATGCAGGAGCCCTGCGGATTGTCCGGCGTGCAGACGGTGCCGAACAGCTTGCAGTCGGTGGGCGTCTTCACCCCGCGCAGGATCGCCGGGCATTCGCAGCCCTTCACGTCGCGCCCCTGGCTCTCGCTCAGCGCAAAGCGCCGCTCGGCGTCGAAGGCGGCGTAACGCTCGCGGATCCTCAGCGCCGAAAACGGCACCTCGCCCAGGCCGCGCCACTCGAAGCGCGCACGCAGCTCGAACACCTCGCCGACCAGCGCCTGGGCCTTGAGGTTGCCTTCGCGGCTGACCACGCGGGTATATTCGTTTTCGACCTCGAAGCGGCCCTCGTTCACCTGGCGCACCAGCATCAGGGTCGATTGCATCACGTCGAGCGGCTCGAAGCCGGCGATGACCACGGGCTTCTGGAACTCCTCGGCGAAATACTCGTAAGGCGCGCTGCCGATGATCGAGGAAACATGGCTCGGCCCCAGAAAGCCGTCGATGCGCACCCGGCCCATCTCGCGCACCTCGGGGCTCTGAAGGATATGCTGGATCGCCGAGGGCGTGAGCACATGGTTGCAGAAGACGCTGAAATTCTCCAGCCCCTCGGCCTGCCTGATGGCCACGGCGGTGGGCGGCGTGGTGGTCTCGAATCCGATGGCAAAGAACACCACCTCGCGGTCCGGGTTCTCGCGCGCGATCTTGAGCGCGTCCCGGGTCGAATAGACCATGCGGATATCGGCGCCCTCGGCCTTGGCCCGGATCAGCGAGCGCTTCTTCGAGGCCGGCACCCGCATCATGTCGCCATAGCTGCAAACGATCGCGCCGTGGCGCTCGGCAAGGTCGATGGCATTGTCGATGCGCGCAATCGGCAGCACGCAGACCGGGCAGCCGGGGCCGTGCACGAAGCGCAGATTGGCCGGCATCAGGTCCTGCACCCCGTAGCGGAAGATCGCATGGGTATGGCCGCCGCAGAACTCCATGAAGGCATATTCGCGCGACGGGTCCACCTCGGCCGCTATCTGCGCCGCGAGCCCCTGCGCGATGTCCCTGCGGCGGAAATCATCCACGTATTTCATCGCGCGGCCTCCTTTTCCCGCTCCTGCACGCCCTCTGCGTCCTCTGCGCCCGCCTCGTATTCGGCCATCAGCGCCAGCGTCGCCGCCGCCTCTTCCTTGCTGACCACGTTGAGCGCATAGCCCACATGGACCAGCACGTAATCGCCGGGGCGGACCCCCTCGACCAGGGCCAGGGAGATGTCCTTGCGCACCCCGTCCAGCGAAACGGTGGCGCTCTCGCCTTCGTCGCCGATTTCCACCACCTCGGCCGGTATCGCCAGACACATCGCTCAGCCCTCCGCCTGCGCCATCCGCCCCGCCCCCTGCATGGCGCGCGCCGCTTCGATCCAGCCCAGCCAGCCCTCCATCCCCTCGCCCGTGCGCGCGGAGAGCTCCAGCACCTTGATGCGCGGATTGATCCGGCGGGCATTGGCGATGCAGGCTTCCGGGTCGAAATCCAGATGCGGCAGCAGGTCGGTCTTGGTCAGGATCATCAGGTCAGAGGCGTGGAACATGTCGGGATATTTCAAGGGCTTGTCCTCGCCCTCGGTGACCGAGAAGATCACCACCCGGTGCGCCTCGCCCAGGTCGAAGCCCGCGGGGCAGACTAGATTGCCCACATTCTCGATGAACAGCACCCCGCCCGCGGCCGCCGTGCCCAGTTGCTCAAGCGCGTGGCCGACCATATGCGCGTCCAGATGGCAGCCCTTGCCGGTATTGATCTGGACCGCCCTGACCCCGGTTTCGCGGATGCGCTCGGCATCGTTGGCGGTCTGCTGGTCGCCCTCGATCACCGCCAGCGGCAGGCGGTCCCTGAGCCGCGCAAGGGTGGCGGTGAGCAGCGTGGTCTTGCCCGAGCCGGGCGAAGAGACGAGATTGAGCGCCAGCGTGCCGGCCCCGACCAGCGCCGCGCGGTTGCCGGCGGCATAGGCGTCGTTGCTGGCCAGGATGTCCTGCTCGATCTCGACCATGCGCGCCGGCGAAAGCCCCGGCGCGTGGGCATGGGCGGGGCCGTGGCGATGGTCGTGCCCGTGATGATGATGGTTGTGATGATGAGCCTGGCCCTCCACCGTCACCTCGCCGCAGGCGCATCCGCAAGTCGTGCACATCAGTCCACCTCCAGATCCTTGATCCTCAGTTCGTCGCCGCCGGTGATCTGCACCTGGTGGCTGCCGCATCGCGGGCAGGGGTCGTAGCGCTGGGCCACCTCGACCGCCTCGGCGCATGGCATGCACCAGGCGGTGACCGGCGGGGCGATGATTTCGAGCGCCGCGCCCTCGGCCAGGCTTCCGCGCGTCACCGCGTCGAAGGAAAAGCGCAGCGCCTCGGCCTCGACCCCGGCCAGCGGGCCGATTTCCAGCCGCACCCGGCTGACCCTGCGAAAGCTCTGCGCCGCCGCCTGCCGTTCGATCACGGCGAGGATACTCTCGCATATGCTCATCTCGTGCATCAGGCCACCCTCAGCTCGTATTCCACGCAAGGATCCACGGCTTCGATCAGAAGCGCCGCTTCTTCCTCGCCCAGCCCCGCCAGCGCCCGCGCCGCCACGCCCTCGGGGTGGAAATTCCACTCGGTCGGGGCGAGGATGGTATAGGCCGCGACCCTGCCCTTCTCCGTACGCGCGGCATGGATCAGCCACCCGCGCGCGGTTTCGACCTGGCCAAGACCCGGATCATGGGTCACGGCTTCAGCCTTGCCGATCGCCTCGACCAGACCGGCGAGATCCACCAGCCGCGCCACCAGCCGCGCCAGAAGCCCCGCGCCATGCTCCGCGACCACCCCGGCCACCAGCGGATGGGCATGCCGGCGCGCCAGCGGCCCGGTCTCGCGCGCACCGCCCCATTCGGGCCGGGCGGCAAAGCCCGGGACATCGAGCCGCGCCAGAAGCTCGACGCGGGCCAGTTCGGGCAGGAAGGCCGGAGAGACCGCCCCGAGTCCGGCGCGCCCCCCGGCCAGCACGAGGCGCAGGAAGCGGGCCGGGAACGTATCGCTCGCCTCGAGCCAGTCCGCAAGCCCCTCCGTCGCCAGAAACGCTTCGGGCGCGCATCCAAGCACATGCTGGCGCAGATAGCCGGCCAGCGCGGCGGCGGCATCGTCGCCGCGGCGCGCGATTTCGACCAGCGCCATGATCGCGCCGACCGGCAGCGGCGCCTCATCGCCGAGACGCCAGCCCAGAACGATGCGCAACAGATGCTCGCGCGCGCTTTCGGCGGCCACGAGGCGCATCTGCGCGACAGAAGCACTGCCGAAGAGCGCCAGCGATGCGGCCGCACGATGCGCCTCGCCGCAAAGCGCGAACAGGCGAGGCAGAAGCGCCATCGCCTCATCCGCCTCCCGCCCGATCATCAGACGCGCCAGATCGCTACGCCGGCCAGAGACGATACGCGCGCGCCCTGCCCCCAGTTCGATGATCAGCCGGCCCTCGAGGCTCATGTCGCCCCCTTCGCTTCGCTGCGCAGGAAGACGTGCCGCGAAATGTCTCGCCGCTCCTTTCCATTCCCGTTTCCGCCGCCGCCTTCGTCGCCGCCGCCAGGCGCATCTCCTTCACCGGAATCCAGAATCCCGGCCAGCACCGCCTGTGCCGTCTCCAGAGCCGCCTGCTGACCGGCGAATTCGAACATCGGCGAAAACAGCGAGCACATCAGCAATGCGCCCAGCTCCTCGTCGCGGGTGACGATGAATTCCACCCGCCCGGCGGGCAGGGCGCGCGTCACCTTCTCGCCGGTCTCCCAGCCGCTGTCCTCCTCGGGCAGGAACACCAGATTCATGAACCACGGCGTTACCAGCACCCCCAGGCGGCCGGTCCCGAAAGGCGCAAACCCCAGCGCCGCCACCTCCAGCGCCGGATTGATCACCGGCAGTCCCGCCATGCGGGTGGCGGCGATCTCGCCGAAGCGGCGTTCGAGGCTGGCCCGGATATGGGCGGAGGGGGCGCTCATCGTACCACCATGAAATCTTCGCGCCGACCGTCGCATTGCGGGCAGGACCAGTGGTCGGGCAGCTTCGAAAAGGGGGTGCCCGGCGGGATCTGCCAGTAATCGTCGCCCTTTTGCGGGTCGTACTTCCACCAGCAGATCTTGCATTCCAGAACGTCCCCGTCGCGCAGCCTGGAGAGATCGCCGCCGAAGGAGCCATTGAATTCATTCATCGTAAAGCCTCATCACTTCCCCCAGCCGCTCGGCGCTGTCGGCGATGTCCTCCGACGCGGCCAGGATCACCTCGGGCACCGGCACGATCTCGATGGAATTGAGGATCGCCGCATCCTGGGAATTGAAATACTGGACCCACCAGACATTGCGAGTGCGGGTGGCGGAGACCCGGCAATTGCCGTAGCCGCGCGACAGCACGATCGTGTCTCCCACCCCCAGCCTGGCGGACAGGTATTCGAGGTCGGCCTCGCTATGGGGCAGGAGCGACAGGTTGATCGAATGCGCCGGCACTCCGGGACCGGCCTGCGGCGCCTTCCCGGCAATTTCCGTCAGCAGCGGCGGGGCATTGAGCACGTCCGGGGGCAGATTCCCGCCGACCGGCTCCGGCAGCTCCGCGGCCCCATCGAACACCCGCTCCGACACCGCGCCGGGCCAGGGGCCGATTTCGACGCTGTCGCGCAGCAAGCCCCCCGCCTCGTCGAAATGCAGCACCCGCCAGAGCCCGGCAAAGACCGATTCCTGCACCTGTATCGAAGGGCCCGCGACCATGGAGACCTCGCCCTCGCCCAGGATCTGATTGACCAGCCCCAGATCGGCCGGCGGCAGATCGGAAAGCCCGATGGCGATCGGCGCCTCTCCCGGCCGCCACGCGGCCAGCGCCTTTCGGATCTCGCGCAGGCGCGCCTTGCCCGCTTCCATGCCCAGCGTGTCCTCGGGCTCGGGGGCAAGGGGCGGCGCGAAGGTGAACATCTCGCGCGGGATTTCCATGGGCTCGAGTCTCACGTCGTCGGGCTCGGGCTGCGAGCCGGGGCCGAAGCCGAGACCGGGCGGAAGCCGGAAGTCGCTGTGCATGACTTTCTCTCTCCTCAAGCGGGCCGGTCGGCGGCCTGCGCCGGCGCGCATCCGTCGGGGAACTCATAGGGCGGCGGATCATGGGGCGCACACGCAAGGATGGCGTTGATCTCGGCGATGTAGTCGGCCCAGTCGAGCACCTTCTGGATGCGCCCCAGATAGCCACCGTCGCGCAGAAAGATCAGCACCGGGTAGCGATTGAAGCGAAAGCGGGTCTGCACCGCGCGCTCGCTCTCCCGCTCGAGCACCGCGCCGGTCAGCCGGCCGCCCGCGGCCTTCAGGATCTCGGGCAGGATCACGGCGAGGTCGTTGACCTCCGCATGGCGCTGCCAGTCGCCGCCCGCCATCAGCACCATGTCGCCGCCCCCGCGGGCGAAATCGTCCAGCGTATCGGCACTCAGGACCGGCAGGCCCTCGCGCTCGATGATCTGCTGCATCAGCGGTGAAAACATCAGCGCCCCTCCCTCCGGCCGCGTTCCTCGGCGGCGGCGATGATGTCGGCGAACATCGCCTCGATATTGCCGTCGCCGCCGGCCATGACATCATCGAGCGCGGTGAGCGCATCGGTGATGCGTGCCGCATCCTCGGCCGAAATCACCTCGCGCGCCGTACCGATGAAAACCAGAAGCCAGGTGCCCGGGGGCTGCTCGCCCACCAGCATGGTGTCGATCCGGCGGCGCGTGCCGGCATGGCTGCAGAGCGCGAAGCCCGGGCCGCTCTCGACCACCTGCATGGGAATCCCGAGACACATCACCGCACCTCCCCGGGCCGGCCTGCCAGGATCGCTTCCAATTCGGACTCCGGATCCTCGGGCGGCGCGAAACCGCCCCCGGCGAGCACCCGCAGATCGCCCTTGCGAAAGGCCTGATCCTCGGGCGGGCGTTGGCCTTCGTAGCGATCGGGGGTCATGATCGGACAGGCGATGCTGCTTTCGGCAGGCAGGGGCCGCGGGCGGGGCCGCAGCCGGATGCCCAGGCGGGCAAGCTCGTCCAGCGCCATGTCGATCGCCGGACCGATCTGCGCGCGCACTCTCTCGCGCAGGCCGCCGCCGTAATCGTCGATCTCCTCGGGCTGCACGCCGATCAGCAGCAGGCGCCCGGGCGCGTCGCCCATCATCGCCGCCATGGCCAGCACTTCCTGAAAGCCGGTCTGGTGCAGGCTGACCTTTCTGCAGCCAAGAAACCGGGGCACCTCATCATCCTCGACGCGCTTGATGGCACCCGACGGCAGACCGTAATCCACCGCGTCGAACACGATCAGCACCTCGGCCTCGCGCACATGCTGCACCAGGTAGATGCCTTGCGTGCCGCCATCCATCAGCGTCACGTTTTCCGGGGTCTCGTAGCGACGGTGCATTTCCTCGACCGCGCGCACCCCGAACCCCTCATCGGCCCAGAGCAGATTGCCGATGCCGAGAATCAGAACCTTCGCTCCCGCTGCCATCTTCCCCTCCCCGTCCTGCGCCCTGCGCCACCGCCGACCGGCGCGAATCGCCGCACCGGATGGACCGCTTCCAGTATGACAGAAAACCGGCTGCTGGATTATCGGAGGCGCGAAATTATTTTCCTTTTGTTTCAGGGGGGTTCTCCGGGCAGAGCGGCAAATGTGGAAAGCATTATTCCAGAGCCGGACACCATCCTTCCACACGGCCAGCGCCGGAAGGCGCCCAGCGCCAAAAGCAAAAGGCGCCACGCGATGCGCGGCGCCCGTTTGTCATGTGCCTCGCGGTCACTCGCGTCAGTCGCGGTCCACGGGCCGGTCATCCTTGAACAGGCGCCAGCCGGAGATCATCGAGGAAATGATCGACTGGCGCGACATGATGTCCTCGCGCACCGCCACATAGATGTGGATGATGACGAAACAGACGATCACCCACATGCCCAGATGGTGCCAGCTATGCACGTCCTGACTCTGGCCGAAGAGCGGGATCACCCAGCTCGAGAACCACTCGTATTGCCAGCTTCCCATCCCCGTACCCTCGCCATAGAGCGCAAGCCCGGTCACGATCATGAAGACAATCCCCCACACATACATCACATGCATGGTGATCACCGCCAGGGGATTGTGGCCGGTATATTTGCGCGGCTCTTTCGCCACCATCGCATACCACAGGATCTCGTGCCACACGCCCCCCCAGAAGCTCGCTCGCCAGACCGGCGGCAGGAATATTTCCCTGGCATGAAGATTGCCGACAAACGCCCAGTAGAGGCGGAAGACGAAGCCGACGATCACGATCCAGGCGGAGACGAAGTGAATGTAGCGGATCCAGCCGAACAGGAACCAGTCCGAGGCTTCGCCCCCCAGCGCCGGCGGTGGCGAGCCGATCAGGTAGCCCGTCACCCCAAGCGCGAAAATGGCGAAGACCTGCGCCCAGTGCCAGATGCGCACCGGCGCCTCATAGACATAGACCGCCTCTTCCTTGTGTGCCCTGATTTCGGTCATGGCGTTCTCCTCAGCGGACCTTCACATGGGCGAGTTCCTCGCCGTCTTCGCTCAATACATGGGTCGAACAGGCCAGGCAGGGGTCGAAGCTGTGCAGGGTGCGCAGAATCTCGACCGGCTCTTCGGCGACCTCGACCTTAGTATTCATCAGCGAAGCCTCGAAGGCGCCGATATTGCCCTCGTTGTCGCGCGGGCTGCCGTTCCAGGTGGTGGGGACGACGCATTGGTAATTGTCGATCTTCGTGTCCCTGATCCTGATCCAGTGGCCCAGCGCCCCTCGCGGCGCCTCGGTGAAGCCCACGCCCTTGACCTCGGCGGGCCAGGTGGAGGGATCGAACTTCGCCGTATTGGCGGTGGCGCTGTCGCCGGCCTTGATATTGGCGATCAGCTTGTCCACGAAATAGAGCTGGATTGCAGCCGCCCACTGCGCCTCCAGCGCACGGGCCGCGGTGCGCCCGAGCGTCGAGAACAGGGCCGAAACCGGCAGATCCAGCGCCCGCAGGGTACGCTCGATCTGGTCGGTAAAATATTCGTGCCCCTGGGCATAGCCGATGATGTAGCGCGCCAGCGGCCCCACCTCCATCGCGTGCCCCCGCCAGCGCGGCGCCTTGATCCAGGAATATTTCGCGCTCTCGTCGATACGCTTGATGTCGGTCCTGGTGCCGACGAGATTGGGGCCAAGCTCGTAATGGGCCTCGGTGATCCCGTCCCAGGGATGCAGCCCCCTGGCCTCATCCGGGTATTTGTACCAGGAATGGGGCACGAATTCCTGGATCTGCTCGGGATCGCGCAGGTCCACCTCGTGTACCTCGTCGAGCTTGCCGTTGATGATCGCACCCACCGGCATCATCAGATTGCCCGGGGAGTAGTCGTTTGCCCGGTCGGGGATGTCGCCATAGGCGAGCACGTTCTGCCCCGAAAGCCCGCCGCCATAGAGCCAGCCCTTGTAGAAGCTGCCGATGGCCAAGACATCGGGGATATAGACGTTATTGACGAATTCGATGGCGCGCTGGGTGATCGAGCGCACATAGTTGAGCCGCTCCATGTTCACCGGCGCACCGGCGGCCTGGGCGCCATCCATGTTGATCGCGCATGGCACGCCGCCCACCAGCCAGTTCGGGTGCGTGTCCTTGCCGCCGAAGATGGTGCGCACGGTCATGATTTCCTTCTGGAAATCCAGCGCCTCGAGGTAATGCGCCACCGCCATCAGGTCGGCCTCGGGCGGCAGCAGATAGGCCGGGTTGGTCCAGTAGCCGTTCTTGAAGGGGCCGAGCTGGCCGCTTTCCACGAACCTGCGCAGGCGGGTCTGGATATCGCGGAAATAGCCCGGCGAGGATTTCGGATGATGCGGACTCACGCTCTGCTGAAGCTCGCTGGTGGCCTTGGGGTCGGCCTTGAGCGCATTGACCGGGTTCACCCAGTCGAGCGCATGGAGGTGGTAGAAATGCACCAGGTGGTCATGCACCTGCAGGCTCAGCTGCATGATGTTGCGGATCGAGTTGGCGTTTTCGGGGATATCGATCCCGAGCGCGTCCTCGACCGCGCGCACGCTGGTCAGCGCATGGGTCCCGGTGCACACCCCGCAGATGCGCTGCACGAAGGCCCAGGCATCGCGCGGATCGCGCCCCTTGAGGATCACCTCGAGACCGCGCCACATGGTGCCGGTGCTGACCGCGTTGCGGATCACGTTGTCTTCGTCGAGATTCACCTCGCAGCGCATGTGGCCCTCGATCCGGGTCACCGGATCCACCACCACGCGGCGGCCGCTGTCGTCGAGGGTGAAGCCGTTGGGTGTGGTAACGGTAGCCATTATGCGTCATCTCCCTTGCTCGCGATGCGCTTCACCACCGAAACGCCCGCGTGAATTGCCGCCGCGCCGGCAACGATGCCGGCAGCCGTCGCGCCGATCTGATCGGCATTGGCGTCGATCCCGAAGCCCTTGATGCCGGTGAGGCGGTCGTAAAAGCCGCCCTTGTCCCAGAAGCCGTCCTCGGAGCATCCGATGCAGGGATGGCCGGCCTCGATGGGGAAGCTCAGCCCGCCATTCCACTTGATGGTGGAGCAGGCATTGTAGGTGGTCGGCCCCTTGCAGCCCACCTTGTAGAGGCAGTAGCCCTTGCGCGCGCCCTCGTCATCGAAGCTTTCGACGAACTGGCCGGCATCGAAATGGCCGCGCCGGTAGCACTTGTCGTGGATGCGCTGGGAGTAGAACATCTTCGGCCGGCCCTGGTTGTCGAGCTCGGGCAGCCTGTCGAAGGTCACCATGTAGGTGATGACCGAGGTCATCACCTCGGCGATCGGCGGGCAGCCCGGCACCTTGATGATCGGCTTGTCGGCGATGCCCGGCAGCTTGTGGGTGGGGGTTGCGCGGGTCGGATTGGGCCGCGCCGCCTGCACGCAGCCCCAGCTGGCACAGGAGCCCCAGGAAATGATCGCCCTGGCGTGCTGCGAGACACGCGTCAGCTCGTCCACGAAGGGCTTGCCGCCGGAGATGCAGTACATCCCTTCCTCGCCCAGCGGCGCATTGCCCTCGACCGCCAGCAGGAAATTGCCGTCGTATTTCTCGATGGTCTCCTCGATGATCGCCAGCGCCTGTTCTCCGGCCGAAGCCATGATCACATTGTCGAAATCCAGCGAGATCATCGACAGGATCACGTCCTTGGCCAGCGGATGGGCGCTGCGGATGAAGCTTTCCGAGCAGCAGGTGCATTCGAGTCCGTGCAGCCAGAGCACCGGGATGCGCGGCTTGTTCTCCATCGCTTCGGCGATCTTCGGCGCGAAGGCCGGGCTCAGCCCCAGCGCCCCTGCCGCCAGGCTGCAATATTTCAGAAAGCTGCGCCGGGTGATCCCCTGCCGGCGCATCACTTCGTAAAAGGTCTCGATTCTCTGGGCCATCTGGTCTCCCTCATCTGACATCCGCCATCGCCGCCAGCGCCCCGACGGGCGCGCGCCTCCAGTCAAGCATGCACGATGAAAAGACCGCTCCAATGGCGCGCGGGGCGCATGCGGGCAGTTTTCCGCGAAAGGGGGATGTCTGGATTTCGCAAGTTATTCCGGTAACTTGGCAGCGGCTCTACCGGATCTTGCCGCAAGAGCGGGCGCAATCTTTCCTTCCAGGCCGGACAAAACCGGAAAGCATCGTTCCATCGCCCGGCCGAGCGCCCGGCCGATCGGCGCAAGGCGCGCAAGATGCGCCAGACCGCCCGGCGCGCCGCTCAGCGCGCGCGCGCGATGCGGCGCATGCGCCGAGGAAAATGCCTCTGCGAGCGGTGGCGCGACCTTTTCGCGGAAAATCGGCTTTGCTCAGCCATTCCGGAAATGCTTGGAGAGTTTCAGCCCCTGGCCCTGGTAGTTGGAGGCGATGTCCCGCCCGTAGATCTGATCGGGCAGGGCCGCCATGCGCTCGTAGATCAGCCGGCCCACCATCTGGCCGTGTTCGAGCACGAAAGGGACTTCGTGGCAGCGCACCTCGAGCACCCCGCGCGCACCTGCCCCGCCGGCCGGTGCATGGCCGAATCCCGGGTCGAAGAAGCCCGCGTAATGGACCCGGAATTCGCCGACCATGGCCAGATAGGGAGCCATCTCGGCAGCCAGATCCGGCGGGATATGCACGGCTTCGCGGCTGACCAGGATGTAGAAGGCGCCCGGGTCCAGGATCAGGCGGCCGTCCTCGGCCTGAAGCGGCTCCCAGAAATCGCGCACCGCGTAATGGCCGATGCGCCCGAGGTCGATCACTCCGGTATGGGGCTTGGCGCGATAGCCGATCAGGCCGCCCGCTTGCGGAGTGAGGTCCACGGAAAAGCCCAGGCCTTGGTCGATATGGGCGTCGCCGTCCACCAGGCGCTCGCGGGCATGGCGCGCGCGCAGTTCTTCGTCGCCGAGCCGGGCCTGCCCGCGGCGGAAACGGATCTGGTTGAGCCGCATTCCGGGGCGCACCAGCACCGAGAAGCTGCGCGGGCAGATCTCGGCATAGATCGGCCCCCTGTAGCCCGGCGCGATGCGGTCGAATTCGCTGCCGCCGTCGGTGATGGTGCGGGTCAGCAGATCGAGGCGGCCGGTGGAGCTCTTGGCATTGGCCACGGCGGCTATGTCTTCCGGGAGCGCCAGCCGCTCCATGAGTTCGACCACATAGACCGCGCCCTTTTCCAGTACCGCGCCGCCGGAAAGCTCGATGCGGTGCATCTCGAATTCGCCGAGGCGCTCGCGCAGGCTGCGCCCGTCCCCGGCCAGGAACGAGGCACGCACCCGGTAGGCGGTTGCCCCCAGACGCAGGTCGAGAGAGGCGGGCTGGGCCTGATCGGGCAGGATCGGCGGGTCGGCGCGTATGGCCCCGGCCTCGGTCAGGGCACGTATCTGCTGGCTGGGAAGAACGCCTTCAGACATGCCCGCTCCCGCTCTCGGCCTCGCGCTTGCCTCCGGTCTCCGCTTCGCCCCCGGCTTTCTCCAAAAGATTGCGCGGCTCCAAAAGATTGCGGGGGCTGATGGTCGGGCTAGCAGGACTTGAACCTGCGACCTTCCGTCCCCCAGACGGACGCGCTACCAGACTGCGCCATAGCCCGAACTGAGGCTCTTCATAGTGATTTTGCCGGGCGTGGCAAGGCGTAATTTGCATCGGCACGGCCTCACCGGGGCCGGTGGTGCTGCCCGTCTTTCCCCATGCGGGTCCCGAGGGCGGTCAGGCGCTCGACGATCAGGGTCAGGGCGACGCGGTTCTGCGCCAGAGCGCCGCTGCGCCGCGCCTCGGCGAGGCGGGCGAGGAGGCCGGTGCCGGGGACTTGCACGGGCGGCGCGTCTTCGGACGGATCTTCGGGGATATGCGAAATATCGCCGAAGGCGAGGCCGGAGGCGGGCGCTTCGGGCGAGGGCATATCGGAAGGCGGCGGCTCTGCAGTTTCGCCGGCGGCTTCAGGTC
>JALTZY010000123.1 GCA_027045905.1 Paracoccaceae bacterium | reverse complement strand
GCGCTGTTTGTCGCGCTGGCGCTGCTTGCGCGATTGCTTGGCAACCGCACCCGGCTCCGCCAGTTCGCGCTTCAGGCGGAGTTTGAATTGCCGCCAGTTATTGGCGGCCTTGTCCTCTGCCCAGCCGTAAATCTTGGCTATGCGTTCGCGCAGCGCGTTGTGGATATCTTTTTCCACATCGTTCATTTCGCGCGGCGCTTTGGTGAAAATGCCAGCGTATCCGTGCGTTTTCACCAATTCCACCAGCGCCTGAAAGCGCGTGGTAAGAGACTGTTCCGCGTTGCGGTAAAGGCGCGCAAGGCGCACGAATTCGCGTACGAACGTTTGGGTGTCAAGATTTTTCGACATGGCTTCATCTCCCTTGCCATGTGGTGCTGCGCACTTGTCGCTTGTGCCGCCATGTGCGGGGCGCAGCATGCCGCGCATGGGGTAATCCCGAATCCCACGATGTCAAAGAGCACCGTCTTCATCATCGAAGACAAGAGCAATATAGCATGCTCCGGCGCTCATGTCAACCCCCTTGTTACACCGATGTAACGGGTATGATTTTACCGCCGCACCCGCGCACCCGCGCACCCGCGCCCACGCGCACACGCGCACACGCGCGCGGGCACGGGCGTGGGGTATTGGCTTGCCACGGCGCCGGCGTGGCAAACGGTGCGAACGGCGGAGGAACGCAAATGGAACAAGGGGGTAGATGGACCACGGGAGTCCCGCGACGGGGGCGCCGCTTCCCTTCCCACCTACAAGTCACGCGCGCGGCGTCGCGTCGTAAGCGACGCAAATACGCAGGCGACGCAAATACGCAGGCGTCATAATTACCCTGTTGACTGGGCCCACGTTTTGGTCTAATTAAATAGGTGGCAAATATATGTGGAGGCGAACATGATAACCCTTCTTTCGACACGGTTTGGTGACATTAAGGTGGACCGCGAAACGCTTTTCGGCGATTTGCCGGAGGCGTTTAACATCATCAATGCTGCCCGCCTTTCGGAAGGCCGTCCTGTTACAACACACTATAATTGGCGCAAATCCCAGCATGCCAGGAGCTACCTTCGGTTTCTTGAGCAGCAGTTGGGTTTTGTGCCGATAGTTCTTGGACGCCGTGGTGGTGGCAAACATTCCACGCAGGCTCACGCGCTTGTGATGTTAAAGGCCGCATGCGACCTTTCTGACGTGCTGAGTTTTGAGGTCTACTCGACCTTCCTATCCGAAAGGAATGCGTGATGATCGAAGTCCATGCAAACCACGTGGCGCTGTTGCCGCTTTATGCTCAAGAAGGCTACTGTGTGCCGGTCTTCCTCCAGGCCGAGTCCGGCGAGCGCGTCACCACCCTGCTGGGCGACGCCGGCGGCGCCGGCGTCGCTGGCCTCCACAACCTTCATCGTCATCTCCTGGCGCAGCCGGGCACCGTTTCCATCACTCGTGCCGTGTGTGAGGAGATGGGCCTGACGGAAGACGCCCGTGCCGTGGCCTGGGATACGGATGGGCACATATGGGTGCTGCAGGCCTCATTGGCGCCGCTGGCGCCGCCTGAGCTGCCGCTGCGCTTGCGACACGAGGCGGTTTCCCTTCTTCCGGAGGAAGCCCAAGTAGCGCTTGCACAAGGCAACTGGGATGATAAGATGTGCCGGGTGCCCTTGCCACCCAAGGTGCGTGCAACCCTGCAGAAGGCTGTCGCCCAATGGTCAAGGCATATGAGATAAGGTCGCGCATTTATGGAGCCGTTCAGGCCCTGGTGCCGGACCAGGTGCTGATCTCGTTGCGGCGCGGCGACGCGCCGCTGAAAGCGTGGCGGGAGTGGCGGGGCTGGTCGGAGTGGCACCTTGCAGAGCGAGTTGTTGACCGCCACTACGCCGAGGCGTTGAGAAAGGCCCACGTTGATCCGATGGCCATGCAGATCAGGAGCTTCGAGGCGGAGAGAAAAGAGTGGCACCGGCTGCTGCCGTGGTGGGCTGACGCCATGGAGCTGCCGGTGTTTCTTTTGCAGCCGTGGCTCTACAGGGAGGTGTATGATGTCTGAAAGCTGGCGTGCTGACTGGCAGAAGGAGCGGGACGGCAAGCCGGAGATGACGATGCTGCCGGCGGAGGCCCTGTTCGAGGTGGCGCATGTCTTCTCATATGGGGCGCGGAAGTATTCGCGTGACAATTGGCGCAGTGCGCCGTCATCCACGCCCTATGTCGACGCCGCACTGCGGCACCTGTACCGCCACGCCGGTGCGGCCTCCCCCCTGCCGGCCGATGAAGAAAGTGGACTGCCGCACCTGGCGCATGCGGCGGCGTGCGTGCTGATCGCCCTGGCCCTGGAGGCGCGGAAGTACGATAAAGCCCGGCCAGGAGGGTCCTGACCGGGCGGAGGTGGTGATGAGGTGTGGTGATGCGGCCCACGGGGAACAGATACAACAAGTGGATAGAGGTGTCAACATGAAGAACATCGAGGTGCCGGCATCGGACATCCCGCGCACGATCGCCCTGTGTGGCGGCGACCGGGAGGCGGTGTCGCAACAGGTCGGCGCGGCGGCGCTGTTGATGGACGTGCTGCTGGTGACGATGGGCATCAATGCGGAGGAGATCGACGACGAGAAGTATGCCCGCGCTACGGCGCTGCTGCTGGAGACGCTCTCCGAGCAGACGTTCACGCTGGTGCAGAAGCTGGGCGGCGCGAAGGGAGGGGACGATGCGGTTCGAGCGGATCATTGATGGCGCCCTTCTGGTCGTCGCCGGCGGGTATACCCTGCTGTCGCTGGTAATGCTGGTGCGTGCGGTCATGGAGGTGCTGAAGTGAAGACGAAGGTGGGTGAGTGGGAGCTGGTGATGCTGTTGCGCCACGGCGATGGGTGGGTGTCATCCCCCCTGCCGGACATCGAAGTGGAGCCTGTGGCGCCGGCGGCGACACCATGGCTGTCTGTGCAGGTGCCGCATGGTGCCCTGGCGCTGTTGCAGGGTGCGCCGCAGGCGCCGCGCTTCGGGCTGCGGCGCAAGGGAGACGAAGAGCCGTCCATCGCCACGGCGTCGCTGGCGATGGCGGCGACGCTGTTGGTGCTTGGTGGTGCGGCGCCTGGTCCGTCCGGTGTCACGTTACGCGTCGATACACGCAACGAGTGTGTACAGTCGATGCTTGCTGATGCCAGCGGCAAGTCGCCGGCGCCGTTTGGCGCGGTGTCATGGAAGGAGATACTGGGCACGGAGCCGTCGCCGGAGGCGCTGTGGGCGTGGGTGGCGCGGGCGGCGCTATTGTTCGGGTGTGACGTGGAGCTGAAACAATGATGTGCGTTGGGCTGCTGGGGCTGGTCATGTGGTGCGACGCCGCTGCGGCAAAGGTAGCGCCGGGGGCCGTGCCGTGTGAGGCGCTGGCGGTGATCCGCCCCTCCCGGCGCGATACGATGGGAACGAAGCGCCAGGTGCTGGCGCATAACCGAGTGGTGAGGGAAACATGTCGGAAATCGTCGACCTCTGGAAAGTCAGGCTCCGGCGCGAAGAGAAGGAACTGGACGAAGGGTCGCTAGTCTCGGAGCTGAAGGCGGCGCTGGCGGACCTGAGAGAAATGGGCAAGGCACCGAAAGCAGCGCTGCTGGTGGTCTTCGATGGGGAAGAAGATGTGTACGTGACGACCTATAACCACGCGCGCGTGCTGCCAGCGACCATCATCGGAGCCTTGGAGATGGTGAAAATGAGGTTGGTGCTGAAGGACGAGTTGGATGTCTGACGCCATAAAACCCATACCTGTCGCCGGTCCGGAAATCGACGTGTGGGAAGTGTGGCTGATATTCGGTAATCAACGTGCCTGGTTGGCCACTATCAAGGGTTACAGGCTGGCGAGGCTGTTGGCGAACGAGGAGGCCAGGCGGCGCAAGACGACGCTGGTGGGCGTGCCGGTGGCGCTGATCGTGGCGTGGGCCACGGGGACGCTATGAGAAAGGAGATGGTGATGGACGTTAGCATTGCACAGCAGTATGCGCCGCCGGTCGACGCCAGCAAGTGGGTGGTCGAGGAGGTGGTGAAGACGCACAAGGTGTACGACGGTGATACCGTCGAGGTGACGACGGCGTCGGGACGGCGCCTGGTGGTGCACTTCTACTATGCCGACGCGCCGGAGCTGGACCAGCCGGGTGGGCTGGCGGCGCGGGAGACGGTGGCCGGCACCCTGCAGAAGGGCGGCATCGTGGCCATCAGGCGCGGGCAGAAGGGGCGCGTCGTGTACGGCGAAGTGTATTCGACGCGCTACAGGATGCCGCTGTCGATGCTGCTGGCGTGCGCTGGCTACGCCTGGCCGACGCGCGCCAGGCACATCGTCATCAGCGGTTGCGTCGAAGAGGCGCGGCGGCGCAGGATGGGCGTCTGGCGGTTGGCGTTCCCGGTGCAACCGGCCCAGTGGCGGCGCATCAGGGCGCGCGTGGAGGCGCACAGGATCGAGGCCATCGTGGAGGACTTCAGCCGTGCCGTTCAAGAGTGACAAACAGAAGCGCCTGTTCGGGGCCTGCAAGAATCCCGCGTTCAGGGCGAAGCGGCGCCGGCAGGGACAGCCCTGCCCGCCGATGAAGACCATCGACGAGTTCTTCCGCAAGGAGCGGAAGACGAAGAAGAGGAGGAAGAAGAAATGAACGA
>JALTZY010000122.1:3487-19190 GCA_027045905.1 Paracoccaceae bacterium | reverse complement strand
GCGACCATCAGTGCCTCGGCCTGGTCCCAGGCGGTGGCGATCAGGTAGCGGGCCTGGTCCTCGCCGAACAGCGTGGGGATGTCGGCGCTGTCGAGCCGGATGCCGGTGCCGCCGGCCACGGCCATTTCGAAGGCGGCGAGCGCGAGACCACCGTCGGAGAGATCGGTGCAGGCGCGGATCAGGCTGCGGTGTTCGCGGATGAAGTCGCCGTGGCGGCGCTCGGCGGCAAGGTCCACATGTGGGGCATCGCCCTCGGCGCGCCCCCACATTTCCGCCAGAAGCGCGCTCTGGCCCAGATGGCCGCCGCTCGCGCCTAGGAGCAGGGCGAGGTCGCCTTCGCGCGCGGTCCCGGCGATCATCTCGCCGATATCGTCGATCAGCCCCACCGCGCCGATGGTGGGGGTGGGCAGAATGGCGGCGCCGTCGGTTTCGTTGTAGAGCGAGACATTGCCGCTGACCACCGGCATGTCGAGTGCCGCGCAGGCTTCGCCGATGCCGCGGATGGCGCCCACGAACTGGCCCATGATCTCGGGCTTTTCCGGGTTGCCGAAATTGAGGTTGTCGGTGACGGCGAGCGGGCGGGCGCCGGTGGCGGTGAGGTTGCGAAAGGCTTCGGCCACCGCCTGCTTACCGCCTTCGAAGGGGTTCGCGGCCACATAGCGCGGGGTGACGTCAGAGGTGAAGGCCAGCGCCTTGTCGGTGCCATGCACGCGCACCACCCCGGCCGAGGCTCCGGGGGGGGTGACGGTATCGCCCATCACCTTCTGGTCATACTGAGTGTAAACCCATGACTTGCTTGCGTAATTGGGCGAGGAGACGAGCGCGCGCAGGGCCGCGATCGGGTCCGTCTCGGGGATCTCGCCCAGCGGCGCGGGGGCGGGAGGATCGGCCCAGGGGCGGTCGTATTCGGGCGCCGAGCCCGCCAGCGTCGAGAGCGGCAGGTCGGCGCAGCAGCGGCCCTGGTGGAAGATCTCGAATCGGTCCTCGGCGATGGTCTCGCCGACGATGGCGAAGTCCAGATCCCACTTCTTGAAGACCGCGCGCGCCTCGGCTTCCTTCTCCGGGTGCAGCACCATCAGCATCCGCTCCTGGCTCTCCGAAAGCATCATCTCGTAGGCGGTCATGTCCGGCTCGCGCTGTGGCACGGCGTCAAGCTCGAGCCGGATGCCCAGCCCCCCCTTGTCGCCCATCTCGACCGCCGAGCAGGTGAGGCCGGCCGCGCCCATGTCCTGGATCGAGATCACCGCGCCGGTCTGCATCAGCTCCAGCGTCGCCTCCATCAGGCGCTTTTCGGTAAACGGATCGCCGACCTGCACGGTGGGGCGTTTTTCTTCAATGGAATCATCGAATTCGGCCGAAGCCATGGTGGCGCCGCCCACCCCGTCGCGCCCCGTTTTCGCGCCCAGATAGACCACCGGCATGCCCACGCCGGAGGCCGCCGAATAGAAGATCCTGTCGGCGTCGGCGAGGCCCGCAGCGAAGGCGTTGACCAGGCAGTTGCCATTGTAGGAGGCGTGAAAGCGCACCTCGCCGCCCACGGTCGGCACGCCGAAGCAATTGCCGTAAGAGCCGATCCCCTCGACCACCCCGTGCACGAGCTGGCGGGTCCTGGGGTGATCGGGGGCGCCGAAGGAGAGGCTGTTCATGGCGGCGATCGGGCGCGCGCCCATGGTGAACACGTCGCGCAGGATGCCGCCCATGCCGGTGGCCGCCCCCTGGAAGGGCTCGATATAGGAGGGGTGGTTGTGGCTCTCCATCTTGAAAACAACGGCTTGCCCGTCGCCGATATCCACCACGCCGGCATTCTCGCCGGGCCCGCAGATCACCTGCGGGCCGGTCGTGGGCAGGGTGCGCAGCCACTTCTTGGAGGACTTGTAGGAGCAGTGCTCGTTCCACATGGCCGAGAAGATGCCGAGCTCGGTGAAGTTCGGCGCCCGGTTCAGGATGCGCAGGATTTCGGCATATTCGTCCGGGCTGAGCCCGTGCGCGGCGATGATCTCCTCGGTGATTTCCGGCTCTTTCGTCATGCTGGTCCTCTCTGGCATGCGCCTTTTAGACCGCAGGGCGCGGGAGGGGAAGCCCGACTTCCCCGAACATTTCCGAAAGCGGCACGGATATGGCCGCGCCGGAGAGGGGCGCAGGTCGCCGGTCGGCGGTGCCGGGGCTCAGAAATCGCCTTCGGCGGCGCGGTTGAGGATGTCGAGGATTACGCCCTTGACCCGCAGCGCCTCTTCCAGAAGCTCCGGTGGCAGGGTCTTGCCGCCGTGGATCATCATGTCCATGTCCAGCGAGGTGAGCCACAGATCGCCGTTCTCGTCTTCCACCAGCGACACCCGGCAGGGCAGGTAGGCGGCATAGGCGATGTCGTGCTCGACCATCTTCGCCGCGGTCAGCGGATTGCAGTAGAGGTAGATCTTGAGCTTGCGCCAGGGCTCGCCGGTCATCGCCTCGACCTGATCGCCCAGGGGCAGGGCGCCTACATCCTTGATGTTGTTGTCGATCGCCACGGCCTGGATCGATTCGTCCACCTCCTCGAAGCTCAGCCCCTCGGCGACCTTCACCTGCCAGACCGTGGCGGCGGCGGAATTGCCGGTCTCCACCAGCCGGTCGAACATGTCTTTGTAGGTGGCGAATGCCTTGTCGTCGAAACTGTCGAAGGCCTGCTTGTAGCGCCACAGGTCCGGTCCGATCCAAGCGGCAAGGGCGATGGCGAGAGCCCCGACGAGGGCGAGAATTCTGGTGATGGCGGTCATGGTCATCTCCCGGCTGGTGAGCAATACATATCACAATACATGAATATTGCTTCCTGCCAAAGAAAAAAGGCCGGGCGCGCGGCCCGGCCAAGTCCAACAGGGAGGTAAAACCGACGCGGCACAACGCGTTGCCATCGGCTTCGGAACAGATTTAGGGGTTGCGGCGCCCATCTTCAAGCGCGCATATTGCAAAGCCGCTATGTGCTGGACGCATGGGGACGTTGCGACCGCAACGATTCTGCGCCGCGGTTCCTCTCCTCGGCGCAGCCGTACGCGGGGCGAATTTTCGCAGAAAATTCGGGGCCGCGGCTCACCCCTGTCGGTCTTCGCGCCGGTCGGCGGCGATCTCGCCGGTGATGAAATCGCGGAAGGCGGCGATGCGCTTGGAATGGCGCAATTCCTCGGGAAAGGCAAGAAAGACCGGCACTTCCTGGCTTTCCAGTTCCGGCAGGACCCGTACGATCTGTGGAAAGTCGCGGATCACGTAATCGGGCAGCACGCCGATGCCCAGCCCGTTGAGCATGGCCTGCAGCACGCCGAAGTAATTGTTTACCGTCAGCAGTGAGCCGATGTTCAGCGTCAGCAGGTAGTGGGTGAAGCGCGACCCGGCGAAAACCTGGGCGGAGCGCACGTTCTGACAGATCAGCCGGTGTTCGCCGAGATCCCGGGGGGATCTGGGCATGCCGAATTCGTCGAGATATTCGGGTGTGGCATAGAGGCGCATCCGCACGCTCATCAGGCGCTTGCGGATCAGGTCGGCCTGGCTCGGCTCCTTCATGCGGATCGCCACGTCGGCTTCGCGCATGGGCAGATCGAGCACGCGCTCGTCAAGCATCAGGTCGATCTTCAGCCCCGGATAGGCGGCGTAGAGCTTGTGCAGGCGCGGGGCCAGCCAGAGCGAGCCGAAGGCGGTGGTCGTGGTCACGCGCAGTTCGCCGAATACCTCGTCCTTGCTGTCGCGGATGCGGGCCACGGCCGCTTCGAGCCGCTGGCTCATGGCGCTGGTGGCGTCGAACAGAAGCTCGCCCTGCTCGGTGAGAATCAGCCCTCGCGCGTGGCGGTGAAACAGGGTGGCGTTCAGGCTCTCTTCAAGCGCCTTGATCTGGCGCGAGACGGCGGATTGCGACAGGTGCAGCACCTCGCCCGCATGGGTGAGCGAGCCGGCATCGGCGACGGCATGAAAGATTCTGAGCTTGTCCCAGTCCATAATGTAACAATCCGTCCGTTTCTGGCCGGCATCTTGGCACATTTTCGCGGGTGGGCGCGAGGGGGAAAACGACGCGGCGTCGCAAAGAAATGATTTGGTCAGGTCAGGGGGTTTGACCTATTATGAAGCGGAGGCGAAACCGGCGGGAGGGCGCGCATGGCCAAGGACAAGGTAACGCTGGGCGATCGGTTCGATCTGGAAAAGACCGATGTGCTGCTGAACGGCACCCAGGCGCTGGTGCGGCTGATGCTGATGCAGAAGGCGCGCGACGTGGCGGCGGGGCTCGATACCGCGGGCCTTGTCACCGGCTATCGCGGAAGCCCCGTGGGCGCGGTCGATCTGTGGATGAGCCGGGCCAGGCGCGAACTGGAGGCGGCCGATATCGTCTTTCAGCCTGGGCTCAACGAAGACCTCGCCGCCACCGCGCTCTGGGGCGCCCAGCAGGCGGAACTGCGCGGCGAGGGCAAACATGACGGCGTGTTCGGCCTCTGGTATGGCAAGGGGCCGGGGGTGGACCGCTCCGGCGACGTGCTGCGCCATGCCAACATGGCCGGCACTTCGAAGCATGGCGGCGTGCTGATGGCGATGGGCGACGACCATACCGGCGAAAGCTCCACCGTGCTGCACCAGTCTGACTGGGCGCTGGTCGATGCCTATATCCCGGTGCTGAGCCCCGCGGGCGTGCAGGAGATCCTCGATTACGGCCTTTACGGCTTTGCCCTGAGCCGCTTTGCCGGCCTCTGGGCCGGGCTCAAGGTGATGAAGGACACGATTGAGGTGACCTCGGTGGTCAATGGCGATCCGCACCGCCTCGCCTTCACCACCCCCGAATTCGACATGCCCCCCGGCGGCCTCAACATCCGCCTGATCGACGACCGCATCGCCCAGGAGGCGCGGATGATCGACTACAAGCGCGGCGCCGCCGAGGCCTTTGCCCATGCCAACCGGATCGACAAGCGCATCTGGGGCAGGCTCGGCGCGAAGATCGGCCTTGTCGCCGCCGGCAAGAACTGGCTCGATCTGGTGCACGCGCTGAAGCTGCTCAATCTGGATGCCGGCGAGGCCGAGCGCCTCGGCCTCACCACCTACAAGATCGGCCAGACCTGGCCGCTCGACATGCAGGGCTTTCGCGACTGGGCCGAGGGGCTCGACCTGATCGTGGTGGTGGAGGAAAAGCGCAAGCTCATAGAGGTGCAGGCCAAGGAAGCGATCTTCGACAACCGCCAGGGCCGGCGCATCTATGGCTGGTATGACGACAGGGGCAACGAGCTCTTCCCCACCCGCTACGCGCTCGACCCGATCATGATCGCCGAAAAGATCGGCGCGATCCTGATCGACGAGGGGCGCGGCACCGAGGGCGTACGGGCGGGGCTTCAGGCGATCGAGGCTGCGAAGCAGGCCGACAACGCCCCCGACATCGCCGCCCGCCTGCCCTATTACTGCTCGGGGTGCCCGCATAACACATCCACAAAAGTCCCCGAAGGCTCAAGGGCTTATGCCGGCATTGGCTGCCATTTCATGGTCCAGTGGATGGACCGCAACACGATCGGCTTCACCCATATGGGCGGCGAGGGCGCGAACTGGATCGGCGAAGCGCCGTTCTCCAAAACCCGCCATGTGTTTCAGAACATGGGCGACGGCACTTATAACCATTCGGGCCTGATGGCGATCCGCGCCGCTATCGCCGCCGGCACCACCATGACCTACAAGATCCTCTATAACGACGCCGTGGCGATGACCGGCGGGCAATCCCATGAAGGCGGCCTGCCCCCCGAGCAGATCGCCCGCGAAGTGCTCGCCGCCGGGGTAAAGCACCTCGCCGTGGTATATGACGAAAAGGAGGATATCGACTTCGCTTCCTTCCCGCGCGGCATCTCGCGCCACTCGCGCGAGGAAATGGAAGCGGTGCAGAAGAAGCTGCGCGAAGTGGAGGGGGTCTCGGTCATCCTCTACATCCAGACCTGCGCGGCCGAAAAGCGCCGCCGGCGCAAGCGCGGCCTGTTCCCGGATCCCGACCAGCGGGTGCTGATCAATCCGGATATCTGCGAGGGCTGCGGCGATTGCGGGGTGCAGTCGAACTGCGTCTCGATCATCCCGCTCGATACCGATCTAGGCCGCAAGCGGGCGATCGACCAATCTTCCTGCAACAAGGATTTCACCTGCCTCGATGGCTTCTGCCCTTCCTTCATCACCGTCGAAGGGGCAAAGCTGAAAAAGGCCGCGACCGCCGAGATCGACCTTCCCCACCTGCCCGCGCCGGACCTGCCGGCGATCGAGGGCACCTTCAATACCGTGATCACCGGGGTTGGCGGCACCGGGGTGGTGACGATCGGTGCGATCATGGCCCAGGCCGCCTATATGGACGGGCTCGGTGCGGGCATGATGGAGATGGCGGGCCTCGCCCAGAAGGGCGGCGCGGTGACGGTGCATCTGAAGCTCGCCAAGCGGCCCGAGGAGATCGACGCGATCCGGGTCGCCACCGGCGAGGCAGACGCGATCATCGGCTGCGAACTGGTGGTCTCCGCGGCCCATTCGACGCTGGGGCTCACCACCACCGGCAAGACCGGCGCGGTGGTGGACAGCCACGAGACCATCACCGGCGAATTCACCCGCCAGCCCGATTTCACCCTTCCCGGCGAGCGGCTGCGCCTCTCGCTCGAAGCGCGGCTGCGCGAGAAGCTGGCGATGTTTGACGCCACCGAACTGGCCCGGATCCTGCTCGGCGACTCGATCTTCTCCAACATGATGGTGCTGGGCGCGGCCTGGCAGGCAGGGCTGGTGCCGATCAGTCACGAATCTCTCATGGGCGCAATCGAGCTCAACGGGCAGGCGGTAGAGCAGAACCAGCGCGCCTTCGAACTCGGCCGCTGGGCGCTGCTCCACCCCGAGGAGGTGGCGCGCTATCTGGAGGCCGAGGTGGTGGAAATGCCCAAGTCTCTGGATGAGAAAATCGCCCTCAGAGCGGCCCATCTGCTGGAATACCAGGACGAGGCGCTGGCGCAGAAATACCGCGCGCTGGTGGATCGGATCGAGGACGAGGAACTGCGCGAATCGGTGGCGCTCGCCTACCACAAGCTGTTGTCTTACAAGGATGAATATGAGGTGGCGCGGCTGATGCAGAAGTCGCGCGAACTGGCCGAGGAGACCTTTGATGGCGATCTCAGGCTCACCTTCCACCTCGCCCCGCCGATCCTTTCGCGGCCCGGCCCCGACGGGCGACCGAAAAAGCGCCGCTTCTCCGAGGGTGCGGCGCGCTGGATCATGCGCCTTGCCCGCTTCAAGCGCCTGCGCGCCACGGCGCTCGACCCCTTCGGCTACAGCGCCGAGCGGCGCATGGAGCGCGCCCTGATCGGCCAGTACGAGGCGGACATGGAAGAGGTGCTGCGCCTGTTTGGCCCCGAGACCCGCAAGCCCGCCCTGGCACTCGCGCGCCTGCCGCTGGAGATCCGCGGCTTCGGCCCGGTAAAGATGGCGGCGGCCGAACAGGCGGCAAGGAAGCGCACCCGTCTGCTCGAGGCTCTGCGCAAGGCGGCACAGGCGCCGGCCGAGGCGGCGGAATAGATTTCGCGGCGCCCATGGGTCGCGGCAGGGCGGGGAAGGCCGCCCCGCGCGCCCGCAGTTGTTGCGGGGAGCGCTGCCCCCGAGCCCCCCTTGGATATTTGTGAACAGAAGAATTTGTGAACAGAAGAAGGGGAATGGTGCTTGCCTATCCGGCAGGGCGGGGGCATTAAGCGGCCATGGCAGTGGGGATATTCGATAGCGGCCTTGGGGGCCTTACGGTGCTGGAGGCGGTGCGGAGGCGCCTGCCGGAGGTGCCTTTCGTCTATCTCGCCGACAGCGCACATGCGCCCTACGGGGTGCGTACGCCCGATGACATCTACGCGCTGACCAAGGCTGCGGTGGCGCGGCTCTGGGAGGAGGGGTGCGATCTGGTGATTCTCGCCTGCAACACCGCCAGCGCCGCCGCCCTGCGGCGCATCCAGGAGGGCGGCCTGCCCGAGGGCAAGCGGGTGCTGGGCGTGTTCGTGCCGCTGATCGAGGCGCTGACCGAGCGCGACTGGGGGGATAACAGCCCGCCGCGCGAGGTTGCGGTGAAGCATGTGGCGCTGTTTGCCACCCCCGCGACGGTGGCGAGCCGGGCCTTTCAGCGCGAGCTTGCCTTTCGCGCCATCGGCGTGGATGTGGAGGCGCAGGCCTGCGCCGGCGTGGTCGATGCGATCGAAGAGGGCGACATGATCCTCGCCGAGGCGCTGGTCAGGAGCCATGTGGAGGCGCTCAGGCGCAAGATGCCCGCGCCCGACGCTGCGGTGCTGGGATGCACCCATTATCCGCTGATGGAGGCGGTGTTTCAGGAGGCGCTGGGGCCGGGGGCGAAGGTGTTTTCGCAGGCCGGGCTGGTGGCCGAGAGCCTTGCCGACTACCTCGAGCGCCACCCGGACATGCTGGGGCCCGGGCAGGAGTCAAAGTTCCTCACCACCGGCGATGCGGCGCAGGTGAGCGACCGGGCCACGGCCTTTCTGCGACGAAAGATCGCCTTCGAATCGGCCTGACAGGCCATTGCGGCGGGGCGCGCGCGCGCCTACATTCCTTGCAGCACGGGAGAGGTCGCCATGACCCACAATATCGCCATTCTCGGGGCTTCGGGCTATACCGGGGCCGAGCTTGTCCGGCTGATCGCCGGGCATCCGTCCATGCGCATCGTGGCGCTGAGCGCCGAGCGCAAGGCCGGTCGGTCCATGGGCGAGGTCTTTGCTCATCTGGCGCATCTGGACCTGCCGGATCTGGTGAGGATCGAGGAGATCGACTTTGCCGGTATCGACCTGTGCTTTGCGGCGCTGCCCCATGGGCTGAGCCAGGCGATCGTGCGCGACCTGCCCCGGGGGCTGAAGGTGGTGGACCTTGGCGCCGATTTCCGCCTCAGCGACCCCGCGGCCTACGAGAAATGGTATGGCAAGGCGCATGTGGCGCCCGATCTGCAGCGCGAGGCGGTCTATGGGCTGACGGAATTCTACCGCGAAAGGATCGCCGGGGCGCGGCTCGTTGCCGGCACCGGCTGCAATGCGGCCACGGTGCAATACGCGCTGAGGCCGCTGATCGAGGCCGGGCTGATCGACCTGGACCGGATCATCTGCGACCTCAAGAACGGCGCCACCGGGGCCGGGCGCGCGCTCAAGGAGCACATGCTTTTTTCCGAGCGTTTCTCGGATGTCGCCGGCTATGCGCAAGGCGGCACCCACCGCCATCTGGCGGAGTTTGAGCAGGAGTTTTCGGCCCTTGCCGGGCGCAAGGTCGAGATCGTCTTCAACCCGCATCTGGTGCCGATCAACCGCGGCATCCTGGCCGACTGCTATGTGGAGGGCGAGGCCGAGGCGATCCATGCGGCGCTGGCGGCGCGCTATGCCGATGAGCCCTTCATCCATGTGCTGCCCTTCGGGCAGACGCCGGGGACCGGGCAGGTCGCGGGCTCGAATCTGTGCCTGATCGGGGTGATCGGCGACCGGGTCAGCGGGCGGGCGATGGTCAGCGCCACGCTGGACAATCTCGCCAAGGGCTCGTCCGGGCAGGCTTTGCAAAACGCAAATCTCATGCTCGGGCTCGACGAAACCACGGGGCTCCGACTGGCCCCGCTTTTCCCGTGAGAGGCGCGGACAGGAGGGTATCATGGCCGGAATGAAGGGGCTGAAGAAGAAGCGGCGGGTGCAGGTGATCGTGCTGGCCTTCGTGGCGCTGGCGGCCTCCACGGCGCTGATCGGCTACGCCCTGCGCGACGGGATCAACTATTTCCGCTCCCCGAGCCAGGTGATGGAGGCGCCGCCCGCTCCCAGCGAGACCTTCCGTATCGGCGGGCTGGTCGAGGAGGGCAGCCTGGTGCGCGGCGAGAGCGAGACGGTGCGCTTCTCGGTCACCGACGGCGCGGCCAGCGTGCCGGTAGTCTATACCGGGGTGCTGCCGGACCTGTTTGGCGAGGGCCAGGGCATGGTCGGCACCGGCACCTATGTGGATGGTGTCTTCCATGCCACTGAAATCCTTGCCAAACATGATGAGGATTATATGCCGAGGGAAGTCATCGACGCGCTGAAGGAGCAGGGGGTGTACGAGGACCCGAACGCCTGATTCGCACTTTGTTAACCTGAAGCTCACAGCCTTGGCCCCGCATTTACACGCGAGGTCATTGGCGGATGAAATCTGTTCAGGAAATTGCCGAGGAGATCGTCGCCCGCGAGGGCGGCTTTGTGGATGACCCGGACGATCCGGGCGGGGCGACAAAATACGGGGTGACGATCGCCACCTTGCGCCGGCTGGGGCTGGACCTTACCGGCGACGGCAGGGTGGATGTCGAGGACGTGAAGCGGCTCGGCCGTGACCAGGCCCGCGACATCTTCATCGAGCATTATTACTACCGTCCCGGCATCAACAAGCTGCCCGAGGCGATCCGGCCTTCGGTCTTTGACATGTATGTGAATGCGGGGGCTAATGCCATTCGCATTCTGCAAGGTCTGCTGCGCAAGATGGGCTGGATGGTGGCGGTGGACGGGGTGATCGGTCCCGAGACCATCGAGGCCACATGGGCGGCCTACGAGGCGGCGAAGGAGCATTTCGCCAATGCCTACGGGATCGAGCGGCGCAACTATTACTACCGCCTCGCCGACCGCCGCCCGGCAAGCCGCAAATATGCCCGCCGGCGCGATGGCTCCAAGGGCGGCTGGATCCTGCGGGCCGAAAGCTTCATCGACCCGGAATATCACCTCAGCGAGGCCGAACATCGCGCCCGGGTGGCGGCATGGGACTGATCGCGGAGCTGTTCGCCCTGCTGTTTGGCGGCGGGCGCAACGTGGTGCGCGAGACGGCCGAGGTGTTTCGCGAAAATGCCGAGGCCGCGGGGAGCCGCGCGACCGGGCTCAGGGCGGCGAGCCTGGGCCAGTTCGCGGCCGAGTTCGCGCTGCCGCGCCGAGGCCTCTTCGACCGCTTCATGGATGCGCTCAACCGGCTGCCGCGCCCGGCGCTGGCGCTGGGCACGCTGGGGCTGTTTCTGAGCGCGATGTACGATCCGGTCTGGTTCGCGGCGCGGATGCAGGGCATCGCGCTGGTGCCCGAGCCGCTCTGGTGGCTGCTCGGCGCTATCGTCAGCTTCTATTTCGGCGCGCGCCACCAGGCCAAGAGCCAGGAATTCCAGCGCTCGATAGCCGAGACCATGGCCCGCGTCGATGGGGTGGCGCGCAATCTGCGCGCGCTCGATGCACTGCAGGCAGGCGCGGGGATGGCCGGGGCTGGCCGGGCCGAGCCGCCCGACGCCCCCAACCCGGCGCTGGAGGCATGGCTGTCCGGGGGGCGGGCCGGCGGTGGCGGTGCGTAGCGGGGACGCAGGGATGGCAACTGACCTCATTTTCAAGCTGGTCGCCGAAAGCGGGCCCTGGGCGCTGCTGGTCTTCTACCTTCTGTGGCGCGATTTGCAGAAGGATCTGGCGACGCGCGCGGTGCTGGACCGCAATTCGGCGGTGCTGACCGAGCTTTCCACCATCATCCGCGAGCGCCTGCCCCGGAGGAAGAAGCGATGATCTGTGTGAAGAGGGGGGGGCTCCTGGCCTGGCTGCGCCGGGTATTTGCCGGGAGCGCCCTTTGCAAGGCATTGGAAAGACATGAAAAAGCCGCTCGGGAACTGGATGCGGCGCTGCGGGAGGTGCTGGGCGAATGAAGCAGGCGTTCATGCTGCTGATGGGGCTGGTGGTGCTGTTTCAGGCAGGCTACGAGCTGTTCGGCTATGCGGCGGTCTACGAGATCGCCTACGGAGCGATAACGCTGATGGCGCTGATGATCGCGGCGACCTTTCTGTGGCTGTTCGTGGTGCGCGCGACGCCCTTGGCGCTGGGCATGGCCTATAGCTGGGCGGGCGCGGGCGCGGTGATGGGCTGGTGGTGGGTCTATCAGTTTTCCGGCCGGCCCGACTGGCTCAGCGCAAGCCCGGTGCTGTTTGCCTGCCTGCCGTTCTACTTCGTCGGCGCGGTGCTGCATTTCGCCGTCATCCACCGCTCCTTCGGCCTGCACGGGTTGGCCTTTCTGGTGCCGGTGGTGGTGGCGGTGGCGGTGTCGGCGGGGATTTACCTGCTGGTGTGAGCGAAGGCGCCGCTCGCACACATTCCTGCGAGGGCGGCGAAGTGTCCGTTGTCGGCCCGGGCGAAAGCCGCTAAGAGGGGGCATGATTACCGAGCTTGGACATTTTGCCCTGGTGCTGGCGCTTGGCGTGGCTCTGGTGCAGTTCGTGGTGCCGCTGATCGGCGCGCACAAGGGATGGGCGGGCTGGATGGCGCTGGCGGTGCCAGCGGCGGCGATTCAGTTCGTGCTGATCGCGCTGTCTTTCGGCGCCCTGATGTATGCCTTCGTCACCTCGGATTTCTCGCTGAGGCTGGTAGTGCTCAATTCGCATTCGCTCAAGCCGATGCTCTACAAGGTTACCGGCGTCTGGGGCAATCACGAAGGCTCGATGCTGCTCTGGGTGCTGATCGTGGCGCTCTACGGGGCGGCGGTGGCGCTGTTCGGCCGCGCGCTTCCTCCCCGGTTGAAGGCGCGGGTCCTGTCGATGCAGGGGCTGATCTCGCTGGCCTTCCTCAGCTTCAGCCTGTTCACCTCGAATCCGTTTCTGCGCATGGCCGAGCCGCCCTTTGACGGGCAGGGGCTCAATCCGCTCTTGCAGGACCCGGGCCTGGCCTTTCACCCGCCGTTTCTGTATCTGGGCTATGTGGGGCTGTCGATGGCCTTCAGCTTCGCCCTTGCGGCGCTGATCGAGGGGCGGATCGATGCCGCCTGGGCGCGCTGGGTAAGGCCCTGGACGCTGGCGGCCTGGATGTTTCTGACCATCGGTATCGGGCTCGGCTCCTGGTGGGCCTATTACGAACTGGGCTGGGGCGGCTTCTGGTTCTGGGATCCGGTGGAGAATGCCTCCTTCATGCCTTGGCTGTTCGCCGCCGCGCTGCTGCACTCGGCGATCGTGGTGGAAAAGCGCGAGAGCCTGAAGTCCTGGACCATCCTGCTGGCGATCCTCGGCTTCGGGTTTTCGCTGATCGGCGCCTTCATCACCCGTTCGGGGATCGTGACCTCGGTACATGCCTTTTCCACGGACCCGACGCGCGGGCTCTACCTGCTGGGGATCCTCGCCTTTTTCGTCGGCGGCGCGCTGACGCTGTTTGCCGTGCGCGCCCGGGCCATGGAGGCGAAGGGCGTCTTTGCCATGGCCAGCCGCGAAAGCGGGCTGGTGCTCAACAACATCCTGCTGGCGGTGGCGGCCTTCGTGGTGTTCATCGGCACGGTCTGGCCGCTGGTGGCGGAGCTGTTCTTCGACCGCAAGCTGAGCGTGGGGGCGCCGTTCTTCGAGGCGGCCTTCACGCCCTTCATCGTCGGGGTGGCGATCGTGCTGCCGATCGGCGCGATGCTGCCGTGGAAGCGGGCGCGCCTGGCCCCGGTGCTGGCCAGGCTCCGGCCCGCCCTGCTGCTGGCCCTTGCGGTGGGGGTGCTGGTCTGGGCCCTGGGCAGCGGACGCTCGGCGCTGGCGCCGGTGGGGATGGCGCTGGGCAGCTGGCTCGTGGCCGGCGCGGGGGTGGACGTCTGGAGCCGCACCGGACGCGGGGCGCTCGCGGGTCGCCTGAAGCGCCTCCTGCGCCTGCCACGCGCCGATTGGGGCAAGGCCCTGGGCCATGCGGGGCTCGGGGTGACCTTCATCGGCATTTCCGGGCTCATGGCCTGGCAGATCGAGGATATCCGCGTGGCCCGGGTGGGCGAGACTTTCGAAGTCGCCGGATATGAAGTGACGCTGGATGAGGTGGAGCGCCTGCAGGGGCCCAATTACGTCTCCACCACTGCCACGATCCGAATCGCGCGCGAGGGGCGCGAAGTCGCCGTGCTTCACCCGGAAAAGCGCGTCTATCCGGTGCAGGCCATGCCCACTACGGAGGCGGCGATCGACCAGACCCTCTGGCGCGATCTCTACCTGGTGATCGGCGATCCGCAGGAGGGCGGCGGCTGGGCTGTGCGGACCTTCATCAAGCCCTTCGCCATGTGGATCTGGGCGGGCTTCACGATCATGGCCCTGGGCGGAATCGTCAGCCTCAGCGACCGGCGTTACCGGGTGGCGGCAGGTGCCGCGCGCCGGAGGGGCGCTCTCGGGGGAGTGCCGGCGGAATGATGAAGCGCTTCCTGCTGATCCTGGCCATGCTGGCCGCGCCCGTCAGCCCGCTCGGGGCGGTGAACCCGGACGAAGTGCTGGACGATCCGGTACTGGAAGCGCGCGCGCGCGAGGTCAGCCAAGGACTGCGCTGTGTGGTCTGCCGGGGGGAAAACATCGACGAAAGCAATGCCGACATGGCCCGCGACATGCGTCTGCTGGTGCGCGAGCGCCTGCTGGAAGGCGATACCAACCAGCAGGTGATGGACTATATCGTGGAGCGCTACGGCGAATATGTGCTGATGAAGCCCACCACCGAGGGCGCCAACAAGCTGCTCTGGGCGGCCGGCCCGGCGCTGTTTCTGCTGGCGCTGGTCATGGCCGGGGTCTACCTGAAGGACCGCGCCCGGGCGGCGGCGGCTCAGGGCGAGAAGCTGAGCGAAGAGGAAGAGGCCCGCCTGCGCGAATTGCTCGACGGCTGAGGGAGCAAGGCCCGGGCGAGGCGGGGATTTCTGCGAAATCGCTGCCAGCGCCGCAGCGTCCGGCTTTCCTTTGCCTGCCGTTTCGGGCTATCTGGGCGCGACAGGGAGGGTTTCATGCACTACGAGACGATCACGCTGGAAATCGCCGATCGGGTCGCCATCGTCACCCTGAACCGCCCCGAGGTGAGGAATGCGCTGAATACGCAGATGCGCGCCGAGATCACCGACGCGGTGCGCCGGGCAGGCGAGCAGGCCCGGGCGGTGGTGCTGACCGGGGCGGGGCAGGCATTCTGCTCCGGGCAGGATCTGGGCGACCGGGTCAATGCCGCCAATGTCAATATCGAGCGTACCCTGCGCGAGGAATACGAGCCGATGCTGAAGCAGATCGCCGCCTGCCCGGTGCCGGTGATTGCGGCGGTGAACGGCGCGGCAGCGGGCGCCGGGGCCAATCTGGCGCTGGCCTGCGATGTGGTGATTGCGGCGGAAAATGCCTTTTTTCTGCAAGCGTTTACCCGGATCGGGCTGATCCCGGACGCGGGCGGGACATGGTTCCTGCCGCGCCAGGTGGGGCTCGCGCGGGCGATGGGGGCGGCGCTGTTTGCGGAGCCCGTCAGCGCGACCGCGGCGGCCGAGTGGGGGATGATCTGGGAGGCGGTGCCGGAGGCTGAATTCGAAGCCCGCTGGCGCGCGCGGGCGGCGTATCTGGCGAGCGGGCCGAGCGTGGCCTTTGCCCGGGCGAAGCGGGCCTTGCGCGCCTCGTTCGACAATGACCTCGAGGCGCAGCTGAAGCTCGAAGCCCGCCTGCAGGGCGAATGCGGCCGCTCGCGCGACTTCAAGGAAGGCGTGCTGGCCTTTGTCGAGAAGCGCAAGGCCCGGTTCGAGGGCCGCTGAGCAGCAGGGCAGGGCGGCGCCATCCGCCTCATTCCCGCGTCGGTCATTCCAGGAGCGGGCAGGTGATCGGCCCTCCCCGCCTTCGCCACCAGATCGGCAAGCGCCGCTTCGTGCCGGGCGGGTTCGGCCATGCGCGCGCGCAGCTCTCCCGGTTGCGCCCGAGCGGTGGCGCCGATCTCGCCGCAAGACGCCCCCCGCCACCACTCGGCCCCATCAG
>JALTZY010000122.1:0-3477 GCA_027045905.1 Paracoccaceae bacterium | reverse complement strand
CGCGCGGATATCGGCGATCAAAAAGCCAAACTCCCGGCAGAGGCGGACGGAGCGCAGACTGGTCCCTGCCGCGGTCAGCTGCGCCCCGGCCCGCCATCGCATCACCGGCAAAGAGCGAATCCCGGCCCTTTCACCTTTCGCGAAATACTCCCGCCGGAGGCACGATTTTTTGCAAGAAAAATCGCCTCCCGCGAGCGTCCCGTGCAAGTCTGCGCTCTGGCGCCCTTCAGCCCTCGCGGTTCTCCACGTCCACGTAATCGCGCCGGGTGGGGCCGGTATAGAGCTGACGCGGGCGGCCGATCTTCTGGGTCGGATCGCTGAGCATTTCCTTCCACTGAGAGATCCAGCCGACGGTGCGGCTGAGCGCGAAGATCGGGGTGAACATCGAGGTCGGAAAGCCCATCGCCTCGAGGATGATGCCGGAGTAGAAGTCGATATTCGGATACAGCTTCTTGGACACGAAGTAATCGTCCTCGAGCGCGATTTTCTCAAGCTCCTTCGCCACTTGCAGGGTCGGATTGTCGTGGATCCCGAGCAGCTCCAGCACCTCGTCGGCGCTCTGCTTCATCACCCGGGCGCGGGGGTCGAAATTCTTGTAGACCCGGTGGCCGAAGCCCATCAGGCGGAAGGGATCGGACCTGTCCTTGGCACGAGCGATATATTCGGGGATGCGATCGACCGTGCCGATCTCGCGCAGCATGCTGAGCGCGGCCTCGTTGGCGCCGCCATGGGCCGGTCCCCAGAGGCAGGCAATGCCGGCGGCAATGCAGGCGAAGGGGTTGGCGCCCGAGGAGCCGGCGAGGCGCACGGTGGAGGTGGAGGCATTCTGCTCGTGGTCCGCATGGAGCGTGAAGATCCGGTCCATGGCCCGGCTCAGGATCGGGTTCACCTCGTATTCCTCCGCCGGCACGGCAAAGCACATGCGCAGGAAATTCGAGGCATAATCGAGGTCGTTGCGCGGATAGACGAAGGGCTGGCCGACCGAATACTTGTAGGCCATGGCGGCGATGGTCGGCATCTTGGCGATCATGCGGATGGCGGCGATCTCGCGCTGCTCGGGGTCGTTGATGTCGAGGCTGTCATGGTAGAAGGCGCTCATCGCCCCCATCACCCCGGTGATGATCGCCATCGGGTGGGCATCGCGTCGGAAACCCTTGAAAAAGCTGATCATCTGCTCGTGGACCATGGTGTGATTGGTCACCCGCGCCTCGAAATCCTCCAGCGCCTGGGCGGTGGGCAGGTCGCCGTAGAGCAGCAGGTAGCAGACTTCGAGGTAATGGGACTTCTCCGCCAGCTGGTCGATGGGATAGCCGCGATAGAGAAGCTCCCCCTTGCCGCCGTCTATATAGGTGATCTTCGATTCGCAGGAGGCGGTGGACGTATAGCCCGGATCGAAGGTGAAGACCCCGCCATCTCGATAAAGCGTCGTGATATCGATGACATCCGGCCCGAGCGTCGGGCTGTGGATCGGCAGTTCCAGGGTCGTGTCGCCAAAGCTCAGTTTCGCGGTTCCGGTCTTTTCGGGCATTTGTGTTCCTTTTGTTCGTTCTGCCCGGGGCGTATCGTGCCCGGGCCTAGCCTGCGACATCTGCGGCGGCATCCCCGAGGCGCGCGATGGTTTCCTCGCGCCCCAGCACCAGCATCATGTCAAAAACGCTGGGAGTGGCAGCCCGCCCGGCCAGGGCGGCGCGCAATGGCCCCGCGAGCTTGCCGAAGGTCAGCCCGTGCGCGGCGGCCGCGGCGTTCAGCACGCCCTCCAGCTCTTCGCGTTCCCAGCTAGCATTTTGCAGTTGCGGCGTCAATTCTCTCAGTATACCGCGGGATACATCATCCAGGTGCCGGGCCGCCTTCTGCTCGATTTCCAGGGGGCGGTCGGCGAGGATAAAATGCGCCTTGTCATGGACTTGGCCCAGCTTCTTCGCCCCGGCCCGCAGGAAGGGAGCGGCCCGGAGAAAATCGGCTTCTTTCTGCGGCTGCATAACAGGCAGGCCATTGGCCGAAAGGTAATCCTGCACGGCGGCGAGCAGTTCGCGCGCGCTCATGGCGGCGATATGCTTGCCGGAAATGTTGTCGAGCTTCTTGAAGTCGAAGCGGGCCGGAGACTTGCCGATGCCCTCAAGGCCGAACCATTCGCGCGCCTCGTCGTCGGTGAAATATTCCGCGTCGCCATGGCTCCAGCCGAGGCGCGCGAGATAGTTGCGCAGGGCGCGCGCCGGATAGCCCATGCGGCGGTATTCGCCGACTCCGAGCGCGCCGTGGCGCTTCGACAGTTTCTTGCCGTCGGGGCCGTGGATGAGCGGGATATGCGCCCAGACCGGCTCGGCCCAGCCCAGCGCCCGGTAAATGAGGCTCTGGCGGGCGGCGTTGTTCAGGTGGTCGTCGCCGCGGATCACGTGGGTCACGCCCATGTCGTGATCGTCCACCACCACCGCCAGCATGTAGGTGGGCGTGCCGTCCGAGCGCAGCAGGATCATGTCATCGAGCTGATCGTTTCGGATCACCACGCGCCCCTGCACCCGGTCTTCGACCACGGTTTCGCCTTCGCGCGGGGCTTTCAGCCGGATCGCGAAGGGCGCGTCGGGGTGGCTGGCCGGGTCGGCCTCGCGCCAGGGGCTGTGAAACAGGGTCGAGCGCTTCTCGGCCCGGGCCTGTTCGCGGAAGGCGGCGATTTCTTCCTGGGTCGCGAAGCACTTGTAGGCCTGGCCGCTTTCGAGCAGGGCGTGCGCCACCTTCGCATGGCGCCCGGCGCGGGCGAACTGGCTCACCGCCTCGCCGTCATGGTCGAGCCCGAGCCATTTCATCCCCTCTAGGATCGCCTGGGTCGCTTCCGGGGTGGAGCGGGCGCGGTCGGTGTCCTCGATACGCAGCAGGAAGCGCCCGCCGCGGTTGCGGGCAAAGAGCCAGTTGAACAGCGCCGTGCGCGCGCCGCCGATATGCAGGAAGCCGGTCGGCGAGGGAGCGAAGCGGGTGACGACGGAGCGGTCGGGCGACTCGGGCGAGGGGGCGGGCATGGGATGCGTTAACCTTTTGGAAACCATGATGCGGCTAGAGTGCGGGTTCTAGACAATGGCAGGGGAGAGAACAAGGGTGGCTGCGCTGGTCTGGCTCACCCGGCGGCTCGAAGCCGCGCGCGGGTGCCTGTTCGTCTGGGCGCCGGTGCTGCTCGGCAGCGGGATCGGGATATATTTCCGCCTGCCGGTGGAGCCTTCGCCCGTGGTCTTTGCGGCGCTGGCGGCCCTGGCCATCATCACCAACACCCCGCTCCCCTGCGAGACGACCGTTCAATGAGCTGGGAGTCCGTCGACTGGTCCCGTGCATGGGCGTCTGTGCAGCCCGCCTTGGAGAGCGCGCGCGGAGATGCCGCCATGAGCAGCGGATTCTTCCTCCTGTTCGGGATGATGGTCGCCACCGCGACCGCAGGAAACGTCGTCGTCTTGCACCGCCGCGGCCGGAGCGTCATCCCCGCGCTGCTCGTCG
>JALTZY010000121.1 GCA_027045905.1 Paracoccaceae bacterium | reverse complement strand
GATCCGAACCGTCTCCGCCCTCAAGGCGGTCCGCATGATCGCCCCCGTCAAGCACGTCATTGCCAGACCCCCCCAGAAGCGTATCAAAACCCGCACCGCCCTCAAGCGTATCATTCCCGGCGCCGCCCTCAAGGTGGTCATTGCCGGCACCTCCCCGAAGCGTATCATCATCGCCGCCTCCATACAGGTTGTCCGTGCCACGACCGCCGTCGAGCATATCGTCTCCGGCCAGGCCTTCGATCATGTCATCGCCGTCGAGGCCGCCGATATCGTCTGCTGCGCTGGTGCCGGTCAGATAGTCGGCGCCGGACGTGGGGCCGGGACTGCTCAGCCTGACTGCGAGGCGGGAGGGACCATCGGAAAGCATCGTGGCCAGGGCGCTGGCGCTGATCGTTTGCTCATCCGCACTGATCAGAACCAGCTCTTCCTCGCCAAAGGTCAGGATTGCGCCATTCGCCGTTTCGGTTATCGCGATCTGGCCGGGGTTGCGCAGAAATGGCCAGAACGACAGATCCAGCCGGTCCAGCCCCACTTCGAAATCGGTAATCGTGTCACGGGCACCGTCCGAGGTCATCACGAACAGGTCGGCGCCGGACCCTCCTGACAGGATATTTTCTCCCTGGCCGTCATGCAGGATATCGTCGCCATCCGCGCCATTGATCGTACCGAGACCTTCTATTGCCAGCATGTCTTTCGCGGCGGTGCCGTTCAGCGCTGTGCCGGAGCTGTCCACGATACCGAGATCGGACAGGTCCAGCTCCAGCTGGGTCAGTCCTGCATCGATGCCCGAGACCACCAGGATCTGGGCCAGGTTTCCATTTACCTGCACGGACAGGCCCGAAATATTGGCCAGCGTCGTATCGGTTCCGTCCGCGAGGCTTTGCAAGTGCACAAGGCTGCCATTGGGCAGGACCGTGAACAGGCTGATTCCGTCATCCGAACCGGCTGCGAGCACGAATTGATGCCCGCCCGATTCGAATGTTTCGATATGCGAAACATCGGCGAAGCGACTGTCGAGACTGTCGATAACATGGTCGATAATTCTGAGCCGACCATCCGTGCCGACAGCGAGGACGGTCAGGCTGGAGCTGCCGGCCGCAGCCACCAGGAGGTAGGTATTTCCGCCGATTTCCATAGGAACCATGGCAGTAATGGTCTGGACCGGCAATTCTTCGCCATTGCCCACCGAATACTCGTGTACCGGCAGGCCATCGGCGCCGATCCGGTAGATGTCGATCCCGTGTTCCAGGGCCGATCCGGCAAACAGGAAATCGCCCTGGGCGGTCGAGATGCTGGCCATGGCCAGAATCCCGCTGTCGTGGGTTCCTCTTGTGATGTAGCCGCGATAGGCCGTTTCGGTATCACCAGCCTGAAATACGGAAATTCCCTCGCCTCCCGGTGTGGCAGCATACAGAAACCTGCCGCCGGCGGTTTCGGTGACAAGCAGTGTTGCGGAATTGCCGACCGATGCGCTCAGACTCAGATGGGTCTGCTCGCTGGCATGCAGGGGGCCGGAGGCATTGGTCAGCAGATGAGAATAAAGGATCGGCGCCACGCTGCCGGTCATTTCCGGAGCATCGAGGCCGATCCGATCTGCACTCATGGATATGGCATCCGTCTGGCTCGCAAGGCCCCCGCCGGCAAGGTCGAATGTCAGCACCAGGCTTTGAGAGTAGTCCAGGAACCGAACCCTGCCGGAACTTTCCAGAAAGGTCACATTCACGCTCGGCTGGGAAAGGTATCCGTTGTCCAGCCGTCCGGCGATCTGAAAATAAGACACTTGCGAATCCCCTCACACTCTTGCCCTGTGAGGAAACGTGCCGAACGAGCCGAGCAGCACCGGCGATTTTTCGTGACGACATGGTGGCTTTTGGGCGCAAATTGTATTAAAACGCGGTGACCTTTCGACGCCGGCGCGCAATGGTCCACGCGACTTCAGCTATCCGGTATTTCTGACTTCGAGCTCCTCCCGGGCGTGGAGGCAAGGCGCTCCGTTTCGGTAACATGGGATGACATGATCCTGTTCGAGATTTTTCGCCGCGACAGGTTTCGGCGTTTTGCCAAGGTCTTGCGCGAGGAAGGGCTGAGAAGCGCATTGGTCAGAACCTGGCGGTACCTGGCTCTGCGATTGCGCGGCACCGGGCCGACCGGGCAGTTTCACATTGCCGGCAGTCCCGAGCATACCGGAGCCTATCTGACACCGGTATGGCTCGACCTGGCGGAAGGGCAGGCTTTTCATGTCACCGAGGCGCCGGCCATTCTGACAGGTCGCCGCCAGATAGCCATGATCGGCGATCTGAATTTACCGCAATGCCGAAAATACCGTGTGGAACAGCCGGACGAATTGTGGCGGCTGGCAAAGGCCGATTATATCTTTTCCCACTACATGGACATTCCCCGCGCAACCTCGATCCTCCAGGATGCGACCCATGTCATGTTCTATCGTCTTGCAAACATGCCGGTGGTCTCGATGCTCGCCTATGAGGCTCGCCGCCTGCGTCTGCCGATCCTGTATGATATCGACGATCCGCTGTTTTCCGTTTCAGCCTACGGCACCTATCAGAACATGAAGGGGCTGCCCGCCTGGCGCCGGCGTCATTTCGTGAACGAGGCCCCGAAATATCTGGATGTGATGAACGGGGCTGACGTGATTTCGGTATCGACTCCCGGATTGGCGGACCATGCACGGATGTACACGTCGCGCCCGGTGCATGTCCGGCGCAATTTCGCCGACAGGGTTACGCTGCAAGCCGGTACTCAGGCGCGGGTGCAGGCGGTTCGCGACCCGGATGTCTTTCGTGTGGCATTTGCCAGTGGAAGCAGGGGGCATGAGATCGACTTTGCCGAAATAGAGCGGGATATCGCAACATTCCTCAAGAGGTCGGACAATCGCCGCCTGGTCATTCTCGGTCATTTCGACATGGCTCGACTTCCGGCGAGCCTGCGTGGCAGGGTCGAGGCGCATCCGTTTTCCTCCTACGAGGCCTATCTGAGGGTGCTGGCCTCGGCGGATGTAGCGGTCATGCCGCTGGCGGACGATCTCTTCAACCGCTGCAAGAGCGGTGTGCGGGTCATAGATGCCGCATCGGTTGGTGTGCCGGCGCTGGTCGGCACGGTCGGGGATATGGCCAGTCTGATCGAAGACGGACGTAGCGGGAGGGTGTTGACGCCGGGCGAAAGCTGGGCGGAGGCGCTTGAGCAGATTGCGGCAGAGGGGAATGCCACGGAGATGGGGCGAGCGGCCAGGGCCGATCTCGAGGCGCGCTGGAGTGCGCGCCTGGAGCAGCCGGTGATTGACCGGGAAATCCTGGAGTGGGTGCGCGGATGATCCGGCGACCGCATGTTCTGGTCGCGAATGTCCATTTCGCGCCCAATACCTATGGCGGTGCCACGATCGTGGCCGAACAGGTCTCTCATGCGCTGATTCGCGACCACGGTTTTCGCGTGACGGCGATTTCCTCGGTTAGCCGCGGCGATCTGATGCCATATGCTCTGATCAAGAGCGAGCATCGGGGGATTGTCAATTACCTGATCAATCTGCCCGCCGGACGCTCCTATGCCGAAACCTATGACAACCCGCAGGTTACCGAGGTGGTTAGCCGCCTGATTCGCAGGCTGGAGCCGGATCTGATGCATGTGCATTGCGTGCAGGATATCGGCGCCGGCGTGATCCATGCGGCACGGCGCCAGGGTGTGCCGGTGGTCCTGTCAGTGCATGATTTCTGGTGGATCTGCGAACGCCAGTTCATGATCCGCACGGATGGGACCTATTGCGGGCAGGACCCGGTCAGTATCGAGAACTGCCAGGGCTGCATCGACAACATGGCCCGTGCCCGCACCCGCGATGCGGTTCTGAGAGAGGCTGCCGCCAGTGCCGATCTGATCACCTTTCCCAGTCGCTTTGCCGATGGCCTGGCCCGGCGTTCGGGGCTTGGGGCCGGGGCGTCGATGATCTGGACCAATGGCGTACATTTGCCCGGGCCCGGCTTCTTCGAGGCTCAGGCCCGGCGCCGTGCGAATGGGCGCCTGGCTTTCGGTTTCGTTGGCGGGCCCTCGCCGATCAAGGGATGGCCGCTCATCCGGCGGGCCTTCGAGCAACTGCGGACCGATACCGCCTTTGACGGCTACCTGGTTGACGGCAGTCTTGACGGTAGCTGGTGGCGAGACATCGACATTTCCAGGATGACCGGAAACTGGCGGGTCGTGAATCGCTTCGAACAGGACAAGATGGACGACTTCTACGAACGTATCGACGTGCTGCTGTTCATGTCTCAGTGGAAGGAAACCTTTGGCCTGACCATCCGTGAGGCTCTTGTCCGCGGCATCAGGGTGATCCAGACCGACAGCGGCGGCACGATCGAACATCCCGCTGCCGACCCGGCCCGCCTGATCCCCATCGGTGCCGGACCGGACCGGCTGGTCGAGGAAGTGCAAAGGATCCTGGCCACGCCGGACGATCACCCGCGCCCCCTTTCTCTGCCCTCCTTTGGCGAACAGGCCACCGAAATGGCAATCCGGATGCGCAAGCTTCTTGGGTGTGGGACACTGCTCCCTGTGCGCCTTAACTCTCCCTTGTCCTGATCCCGGCAGCATCGAAAACACTATCGACTCTCTGACGCAGTTCTCCCCTTCGGTCTGCGTAGAACGCGGGGTCGAAATCTATCCGTTTCCAGGCGTCTTCAACCGTTTCGCAGTTCTTCAGAAAATCTTCCATGCCAATATTCGGCAGGGCCATCGTCTCCACCAGTTCCTGCGTACGGGAATCGTGGGTGATCCACAAGGCGGGCGTTCCGGACTGCCATGCAGCCATGTTTCCATGCAGGCGCAGCCCGACGGAAAAATCGAATTTGCTGCTGTCTTCCATCCACTGGTCAGCGGAGTAATAAGTCCGAAGCTTCATGGCGACAAATTCTCGTAAGTCCTCAACCGTCCTTTCCGGCATGAGGGCCTGTGTCAGGCTTGCCTCGAAATTATCGCTGACCCGCTCGGTTGAAAAAGGGTTGTTCTGACGGAGATACTTGATTTCCTCCGGGACGGATTGCTGTACCATGATGCCCTGCCCGGACAGAGTCCATTTGACCAGCCGGCGCTCGACCAGATTCTTCCTCGGGTTCTTTGGCCAGGGCTCATCGGCGTGCGTGATGAAATAGCGCATTGGTCTTTTCAGCTTGCGCTCTATCATATCTGCAAAATCCGGGGCCGGATTGATCAGGTTTGACGGGCAGCCGGTTATTTCAATATCCGTTATTCCGAAACTTTCCAGGACTTGCGCCGTGAATTCGCCACGAACGGAAACTTTCTCACTCCGCTCCTTGATCAGATCTATCAGGCGCAGGATGCTCGGGTGAAAATCAAATCGGGTTTTTCCGAAGTCGTCTGCCTGAGCGCCCAAGCCGATGAATACCAATGGCAGGTTTGACCTTTCAAGAAAATCTACCATGCCGGTAAAGTCAAAATTTTCACGCAGGAAATTCGCTGATGGAATTACCAGTACCCGGCAGGATTCACTCAGCGTTTCCGGAGTCCAGGGGATATCCTGACCGACGACCAGCCGGGGTTCGTCGATGAGGTTGTAAACAGCGTATTGGAACATCAGGTTTCCGCAATTCTGACCAGCCCGCTGCATGGCCGTGGTCGTATCCATGAATGGAAGGCCTGGTATGTGACCTCTGGTTCCGGAAATAGCTACTGATTTCGTCATGGCCGCCCCTTCTGACTGATCGGCAAAGTACGCCGGAATTCACGCCCGGAAGATGCTCTGCCATCCTATCCCGCGATTCTCTGAAGCGGGGATCGGTTTTTCTTGTCCGCCGCCATGGTATCTGCAGTCATGTATTCAGGCAACCGCATTGAAATACAAAGCATTTCGCATCACCCAGCAACGGGCCCTGGACAAGGCGCTTCAGGTTTTCTGCTGGTGGTCGTGGGGGGTTCAGAAATCCTTCCCGCTCATCTCGACCTTGAGATTCTGAGGCGACAGGCGCATGGCCAGTTCCGAGAAGGAGCTCCATGTCGAACCCAGAAGCAGTTCTGCGCGCCCCAGAAGCAGGGCGTCGGCGAGGGCGTAGATCAATTGCTCGCTCGAGCGGTCATAGACGGGACGCGGCAGGTAGGTAACCCGGCTGCCATATACTTCCGCGAAGCGATCATATGTGTCCGGCAGATCTGCGGCCAGAAATATCCGCTCGGCTCTTCCTTCGTCGATCAGGGTATCGATTCTTTTCATGAAATGCGAGAAGTGACTCTTTGCACGCCATTCGTGAATCAGCCTGTGACCTTCTTCGGTCCAGTTGGAAGCGTCATCGTAGGTATTGTGATCCAGGCCCTTTCCCGCCTCCATGCGCACATGCGCCGACAGGTCGTTGGGGGTGCGTACGCTGGCGACGAGGTCTCGGACCGCTTCGGTGGGGGTCAGGCTGCGCAGGAAGCGGTTTTCGGCCTCCCAGTCGGAATGGGGGGAGTTCAGCACATATGCCGAGCGGGCGTAGATGTCCTGGCTGTCGGGAGCACTGATCGGAGCGTCCTTTTCGGCGTCATCCTCGATTTCCATGTAATTGAACACGGCGCAGCCTTCGCTGGCGGCATCCTGTACGAACGAGGCCTCGATCACGGCGCCGTCATAGTCGAACAGGTCGTCGAACCGGCCCTCGCAATGGTGGTCCGGGTCCCAGACGATGACCAGTTCGCGGTCGGTCTTTTCGGCTATGGCCGCGGCAGAGCCGATGGCGCGCATCCGGTTTCCCAGGCCATGCTGTGCGTCAATATAGAACCGGGGCTTGCTCACCATTATCCGCGGTCGGCGCAGGGGCGGGGATTTCGTTCCGGTCGTGTGGAAGATATCCGCCCCGGCATCCGTGAACAGGCTTTCGTCCAGGTCGAGGCGGTAATGCGCGGCATCTCCATCGGCGGGCAAGGGGTCTGGTCCGAGCTTCAGCTGCGCCGGGCTGATGGGTTCGAGCGTACCCAGGCGCTCCCATTCAGGGACATAGATCAGCCCCCTGCCGGCCCTGGAAATCGCTTCGGGCAGATCTGAAAACCCGCCGCTCAGGACGACTTCCAGCCCGTGGCTTGCGGCAGTCCGGTCGATCTGCGAGAGGATTCGGGCGGTCTGGCCGTGATTTTCCAGAGCCTCTTTCGGGAGGAAGACCACGAGATACCCTGCGGGCGGCGGCTCGTGCAGGGTCGTGGATCTCAGGGACACTTCCACATCGAGCGGCCCGAGGCGGGAAAGGGGCCTTTCCAGCAAGAGGGCGAGCTGCTCCCGGTTCAGGTGCAGTGCTCGCCGCCCCAATCGCCAGGACAGCAATTCAAGCGCGGCATAGTGGTCGGCATCTTTCTCGATCGTTTCGGGGACATATGCCGGCTCCCAGCCGGTCCGGCGCAGGGTCATGTTGCCGGCGTCATCCACGGTGCCGGAAACCGGGAGCAGGGTTTCGTTCCTGGTCCAGACGGGCATGACATTCGAAAGGAAGTGGTTCCGGCGAATCAGGTAAATCGTGCTCGAGGTGATTTCCTCCCGTGCGGAGCGGGGCTTGTCGTCTCCGGTATCCAGTCCGGTGCGCTCTTCGTCCGAATGGTCCAAGTGGTGGATGGTAGAGGCAGCCACATCCTGCCGGATGATGCCGATATTGACCAGGCGCTGGTAGAGGTCATCGTCATCCCAGCCATAGGTCTTGATGAATTCGTTGAAGCCGCCGACCTTGGCCAGATCTTCCTTGTGAGCGAAGAAGAATCCGTTCACATGTTCCTGTCCCTTTTCCGCGTTTCGCCAGTTGCCGGCAATGAAATGCTGGGGGGTCAACTGATTCCGGGTGAAGAAATCCGCACCGAGCACGATATCGGCATCCACCTTCAGCACCTGGATGCAGCGCGCCACCCGGAAGCCGATATTGAAGGCATATGACAGGATCCAGCGCGGCTCGCTTTCGACCCGGATGACCCGGATGCGGCGATCGGTAATCCCGGCGGCGAGCAGGGATTCCCGAACCGGGATGTCCGAGGACCAGTCAACGATGACGATTTCGGTGATTGCCGCGTGTGGCAGCCAGGAGGCCAGGGCCCGGATCAGGTTTTCGCTGCGGTTCATGGCGCAGGTAACAAGGCTAATTCCAGGCTCGCCTTCGGCAGTGATCGGCCTCAGGCGTATCTGTTTGTCCTTTTCCGGTGCCTTCCCGGTGCTGCTGCTGGCAGTATCGCTCCCGGGGGTGCTCTCGTGCGGCAGGGGAGGTCTGGCCTTGCTGGTGAAGGAGGGCCAGTCAATCTCGAGCTTGTACACCCGCGCGGCGTTTTCCAGAAGCGCCATGCGCTTTTCGCGCAGTTCCGTGCTGCCGGAGGCGACCTGCGGACAGGCGGCGAGAAGCGCCTCTCTGGCTTTTCCGTAGTCTCCGGCCATATGCGCATCATGCGCAGCCCGTAAATGCCTCCAGAATGTCATGGGATCTTGCGACAAGGTCATCTCCAAATTGTCCTGCCGGGTGAATATTTCTCGAAATGAATCGTAAAGATCGCGCGTGAAACTATAATTTCATCCATGGAGACGTGCAAGGCGAACCCGGATGGATTTCATGGGATGGGAAACTTCCTGCGCATGGGGTGAGCATGGAAGGCGCTCCGGGGCGGTCTGTGTCGTCGTAAACACGGGATCACTGGGCCCTGGTCCTGAACCGCGCCGCCAGCAGCCGCAGAGGATAAGTCACGCGCCAGGAGCTGGATGAAAGCACCGCGTCGAGTTGCGCCCGGAGGGTTGCATTATCGGCTTCCAGCCGGCGGATCCTGTCTTCCAGGGTTTCCGGCGGGTATGCACTCGATATGTGGCGAAGCTGTCTCTGCAATGCGCGGTTTGCCCGCATGAGGCGTGCATTTTCGATGCGCTGTTGCAGGAGGTCGTCTTGCATGGCGTGTTTTCCGGGGCTGTGCGGTTATTGGTAGTATCTTGCCGATGCCTGCGCAAGGCTGGCGCGGTGTTCCGGCTACAGCGGGCCGTGGCCGAGCGCGCCTGACATGGCCTCGGCCAGCCGGGTAAATCGCGCGGTCATGTCCGCGCCGGTATCGGGCTGCAGCAGGGCTGCGATCCGGGGGGCAAGCTCGGCCGTGTCGTCAAAGATGAAGGTCTTGGCGCCGTCATGGCGGGCCATTTCCTGTGCTACCAGTGTGCCATGGCGGCAGAGCAGGGGGATCGCGGCGGCGAAGCATTCGTTGGCAAGACCGGATTCCATGTCGCGGTAGCTCTCTGCCCGGTGCAGGAGGATGACGAGCCGGGCCTCGGCGAGCAGTTGGCAGTAGGCCTTCCGGGGCAGGAAGCCGGTCTGCAGGGAGACCATTGGCGACAGGCGGGCGCGGATCTGGTTGAGCAGCGGGGTGAATTGCGCTTCGGCGTCGTTCACATGCAGGGCCAGGGGCTGGTCCGGCAGGACTGCCTGAAGCCGGTCGATCAGTTCCGGCAGGTCGTCGATGCCCTTCTCGGCCTTGGCATCGCCGGCATAGAGCAGGATATGCCCGCTGCCGCGGGAAGGTGAGCGGGATACGGGCCGGGCCTCGATCATGCTCAGCGTGTAAAGTGCGACATCGCGCGCGCCCAGATGTTCAAGCTCCGCGCGCCGCGTTTCGGAGGTGGCGTGTATCCGCAGTTGCGTGATCTGTCCGGGCAGTTCGCGCAGGGCGGTTTCGAACAGTGCCTTGCGCCCGGCATCCCGTACGGTGAAGCCTTCGGGGCCAGCCTCCAGACCGGCGCCGGTGAGCATGTAGAGCGACAGCGGCACCTCGAAGCGCCGCCCCCGCAGCCAGGACCAGTGCAGCACCGCCGCCAGGGTGATCGGGGTCACGTTCAGCACCAGCACCCTTTCGGCGCGGGCCAGCATCCTGTCCACCCCGAGCAGAGCCAGGGCCTGGGCTTGGGCGGCGGCCTGCTCCAGGGCGGCGGCGGCGCTGTCGCCGGGCTTGCGCAAAAAGCCCTCGTAGCCGGTGGCCGGCAGCAGCGCCAGCACCGGCGCTCCGGCGATCTCGGTCAGGTCGATGTCGTGATTGGTCAGTATGGCGATGTGCTCCGGCGCCACGCCCAGCGCCTGAACGACACGGCGCAGATGGCCGGGATGGTGCCCGCCCTTGAGGTTCAGCCCCGCGTCGATGACGACGATGCGGCTCATGCACCCCGCTCCTCCGGCAGGGTTTCGAGCGAAACGGAGGTCAGGAAATATCCCAGCTCCTGCCCCGGCGCGCGGCCCAGGTAGAGGGGGGGCGAGTTGCTCGATCAGGAAGGAAGCCCGCTCGAACAGCTCCCGGTCACGCAGAAGGAAGCGGATGGTGCGGGCATCCGGGGCGATTTCGGCCCGGCAGTCGGATGCCCCGAAGCAGCGGCAATCCAGCGTTCCGGCCTCTCCCCCTTCGGGCAGGCCGCCGGTCAGGGTCAGGGCCAGGCCGGTGACCGGCGCGGCGAGGCGAAAGCCCATGCCGCAGGCGCCGGAACCGGCCCAGGCCGCGCGGTCGCCGGGGGCGATCCGCCAGGCGCCGATGAGACAGGCCCGGTCCAGCCGACCCGGCTCGACTTGCGCCGGCAGGGTGTCGATCGCGACCGGCCGGGGCGCCAGCAGGGCATCCTGATCCAAATGGCCGGCGGCGCTTCCGGGTGGCGGCATGGTCACGGCTCAGGCCCCGCCTTGCCGCAGGCTCTCCAGATAATGCGCATAGGTATCGGCAATGCCCTTCTCCAGGCTGCGGGCGCGATCCCAGCCCAGCGCGTGCAGGCGCGAACTGTCCATCAGCTTGCGCGGGGTGCCGTCGGGCTTGGAGCTGTCAAAGACCAGCTCGGCCTCGTAGCCCACCACCCTGGCGATGGTTTCGGCCAGCTCGCGGATGCTGACCTCGCTGCCGGAGCCGACATTGAGCGGCACGTCGTCGGAATATTCCCTGAGCAGGAAGACCAGCGCATCGGCCAGGTCGTCCACATGGAGGAACTCGCGCAGCGGCGTACCCGTGCCCCAGAGCGTGACCGAAGGCGCGCCCTCCTGTTTCGCCTCGTGAAACTTGCGCAGGAGCGCGGGCAGCACATGGCTGGTCTCGAGGTCGTAATTGTCGCCAGGGCCGTAGAGATTGGTCGGCTGGGCGGAGATGAAATCATCCCCATGCTGGCGACGGTAGGCCTGACAGAGCTTGATCCCGGCGATCTTGGCGATGGCGTACCACTCGTTGGTCGGCTCCAGCGGGCCGGTCAGCAGGGCCTCTTCGCGGATCGGCTGTTCGGCGAATTTCGGGTAGATGCAGGAGGAGCCGAGAAACAGCAGCTTCTCCACCCCGGCTTCATGGGCGGCGTGAATGACATTCGCCTCGATCATCAGGTTGTCATAAAGGAAATCCACCGGGTAGCTGTCATTGGCATGGATGCCGCCGACCCGGGCGGCGGCCAGCACCACCGCGTCGGGCCTTTCGCGCCCCATCCACTCATGCACCGCGCGCTGGTCGGTCAGATCCACCACCTCGCGCCCGGCGGTGATCACTTCGCAGGGCTCCTCCGCCAGCCGGCGCACCAGAGCGCCGCCGACCATGCCGCGATGCCCGGCGACCCAGATGCGCTTGCCGTTCAGATCAAAGCTCATGGCGTATCCTTTCGATCTCAGCCGTCGCGGTCCTTGCGGTCTCTCTCGTTTTGCACCACTTCAAGGTCGGAGCGCACCATTTCGGACACCATCTCGGCAAGGGAAGTCCTGTGCTCCCAGCCCAGCTTTTCGCAGGCCTTGGCGGGGTCGCCGATCAGCAGGTCCACCTCGGTGGGGCGGAAATAGCGCGGATCGACCTCCACGAGACAGCGTCCGGTGGCGGCATCGTAGCCCTTTTCATCGACCCCGCTGCCGCGCCATTCGATGCCGATACCGATCTCGGCAAAGGCCGCATCGACGAAGCTGCGCACCGTATGGGTCGAGCCGGTGGCCAGCACGTAATCGTCGGGCTCATCCTGCTGCAGGATGAGCCACATCCCCTCGACATAGTCGCGCGCATGGCCCCAGTCGCGCTTGGCGTCGAGATTGCCCAGATAGAGGCGTTCTTGCAGGCCGAGCTTGATCGCGGCCACGGCGCGGGTGATCTTGCGGGTGACGAAGGTCTCGCCGCGCAGAGGGCTTTCGTGGTTGAACAGGATGCCGTTGGAGGCGTGCATCCCGTAGGCCTCGCGGTAGTTTACCGTGATCCAGTAGGCATAGAGCTTGGCCGCCGCATAGGGGCTGCGGGGGTAGAAGGGCGTGGTTTCGTTCTGCGGCACCGCCTGGACGAGACCGTAGAGCTCGGACGTGGAGGCCTGGTAGAAGCGGACCCTGTCGGCGAAGTCCAGGATGCGGATCGCCTCGAGCAGACGCAGGGTGCCGAGGCCGTCGGCATTGGCGGTATATTCCGGGGTCTCGAAGCTCACATGCACATGCGACTGCGCGGCGAGGTTGTAGATCTCGTCCGGCTGGACCTCCTGCACCAGTCGGATCAGGTTGGTCGAATCGGTCAGGTCGCCGTAATGCAGGTGAAACCGCGCATCCGGCTCGTGCGGGTCCTGATACAGGTGGTCGATCCGTGCGGTGTTGAACGACGAGGAGCGCCGCTTGACCCCGTGCACGTCATAGCCTTTTGCCAGCAGCAATTCCGCCAGATAGGCGCCGTCCTGTCCGGTAATGCCGGTGATGAGGGCTTTTTTTGTCATGTGTAACCTTTTTGCAAAGCTGTTCCGAGCTGTGGTTCGGTTGGCCGTATCCCTCGGTCAACCCTGTCCTTCGTCCCCCGTCCCTATCCCTTGGCACCCTGGCCGCGGGAATAGACATCCTCGTAGCGGATGATGTCATCCTCCCCCAGATAGCTACCGGTCTGCACCTCGATCAGCACCATGGGCACCTTGCCGGGGTTCTCCATGCGGTGGACAGTGCCGAGCGGGATATAGACCGACTGGTTCTCGCTCACCAGCTTCACCTCTTCGCCGATGGTGACCCTGGCGGTGCCCTCGACCACGATCCAGTGTTCGGCGCGGTGGTGGTGCGATTGCAGAGACAGGGAGGCGCCCGGGTGCACGACGATGCGCTTGACCTGAAAGCGCTGACCCACCACCAAGCTTTCGAACCAGCCCCAGGGCCGGTGATCCTTGGGGAAGCAGACCGCTTGGGCGGCCTGTTTGGCCTTGAGCGCGGCGACGGCCTGCTTGACGTCCTGCGCGCGCGACATGTCGGCCACCAGCACCGCGTCGGGCATGGCCACGGCGATGATGTTTTCCAGCCCGATACCGACGAGTTCGAGCCCGTCGCTTTCCGAGCGCAGAAGGGTATTGGCGCAGTCGATCGCCGTGGCGGGGCCGGAGGTGGCGACATTGCCCTCCTGCCGGGGGCTTTCGCGGTGCACCGCATCCCAGCCGCCGAGATCCGTCCAGCCGGCGGAAAAGGGCACCACGGCGAGGTTGTCCGCAGGCTCCATCACCGCGTAGTCGATGGAGATATCCCGCAGCGCCTGCCAGGGCTCCGGGGCCAGGCGCAGGAAGCCCAGATCGGGCCGGGCCCCGGCAACGGCGGCGCTCACGCCGTCGTGGATGTCGGCGGCATGGCGCTCGAAGGCCTCGACAATCGACTTGACCGAGAAGAGGAAGATGCCCGCATTCCACAGGTAATTGCCTGCCGCGAGCATCTTTTCGGCGGTAGCGCGGTCGGGCTTTTCGACGAATTTGCGGAATGGCTGGGCACAGTCGGGCCGTGGCGGGCCGTCAAGCTCGAGATAGCCGTAGCCGGTCTCCGCATGGGTCGGGGTGATGCCGAAGGTCACGAGATCGCCCCTTTCTGCCGCTTGCACCCCGGCCTCTACCGCCTTGTGAAAGGCGGCGCGGTCGCTGATGACGTGATCCGAGGGCGCCACCAGCATCAGCCCGTCCGGGTCCTGCTCGCGCAGATGAAGCGCCGCCGCCAGTATGGCGGGTGCGGTATTGCGCCCCTCCGGTTCGATCAGGATCGCGCCGGGGTCGATGCCCAGCTCGGCAAGCTGCTCGGTGACGATGAAGCGGAAGTCGGAATTGGTCAGCACCAGCGGGCGGTCAAAGGGGCCGCCGGACAGCCGCTCGGCAGAGGCCTGAAACAGGGACTGATCGCCGACAAGGCGGGAAAATTGCTTGGGGTAGCTTTTTCGTGACAAGGGCCAGAGCCGGGTCCCGGAGCCTCCGCATAGCAGGACGGGGGTTAATGCCATGTGAAAGGTGTCCTCAAGATCAACAATGCCCGGGCGAGGATAAGCCCAAGCTGCCGCACACTCAAGCCCGCTTCTCCGTCTCGTGGTGGACATGCGCGCGGCTGTATGGCGGGTGTCCGAAGATGACATGTGGACATCCGCCAATGAATTTACCCATAGTGCGAGAAAGTACGAAAACGCTTGAAGTAACCGGACAGGCTCTGGCGGCATCTTTGGCCAGGCTGCCGGCAAGGAGCCGAGTCACCGGATCATGAATGCGAATGACGGCCAGAAGCTGCCCGAAGGCGTAACCGACTTCCTGCTGGTCGAGGGCCGGGTCTTTGTCCGTGTTCGTCCGGACAGGGCGCATATCGACCTGGCGGTGCGTGTCGGCAATGAAGCGCTGCGTCTGCAGGAGCCGGATACCGAAGCGCGGCGCCAGCTGGCTGCTGTCCTGTGTCACCGACCGCGGTTTATTCCCGGGGCGCTGGTCCGTTCGGGAGGGATACGTGGAATTCGGCCCAGATCCGTCTGGGCGGGGATCAACGAACTGGCGGACTGGTCCCTGCCCGGAGGCGAAACCCTGCAGGTGGCTTTTCACGTTTTCAGGAAAAACGCCCAGGTGCGCGTGAACGCGCCGATCCACCTGCCGCCGTCACGCCGGCCGCTGCATTTTTCGGCTCTGCTGGCCGGGCATCGTGTGCGCGGTCGGCTGCAACTGAGCCACAGGTACAGGGGGAGGAAGCGTGAATACGCCCTGCCGCTCGAGCCCGGAAAGATCGGCGGGCACCTGCCCGAGGATTACACGCACCTGTCGCAGGAGCTGTCGCCGCTTCCCCATGAGAGCAAGCTGCACATGACCCTGATCGCCGAGGAATATGTCGATGACGGCTCCAACCTGCCGCCCTATCTGTTTCTCGCCGAGCCGCTCGTGCATGGCCAGGACTGGCAGCCCGGCGCAGCCCTGTTGCGCCTGAGCGGTCAGGCGCCAGAAGGCGGGGAGGTCTGGTTCACCGCCCCCCTGCCGGGCTTCGTCACGCCGGGGCATGGGCTGGAACTGTTTGCCGGCGGTCAAGCCTTTCCGATCCTGAAGCACCGCGATCTGCAGGTATCGTTGCTCGAAGACCACGGCACCAGCCTGCTCCTGCGCGCCTCGCAGGTGGGGCGCTATCGCTTTTACCTCGACGGAGAACATGCCTTTACCGAGAGCCTTGGGCCGGATCCGAAGCGGGTGCATTTCCCGCCCCGGCATCTGAACGGCGAGTGGCGAAAGCTGACCGTTACCGATTTCAGTTCCGCCCAGCGCCTTCTGGAGGCACAGATAGTGCTGCAATCACTGGTCACCCCGCTCAACCAGTTGCAGAAGGAAAGCCGCCCGCCCTATCCCGGCCAGCTTTCCGGCCAGGAGCGGATGCGCATGGAGGGCCTGAAGACCTGGCTCAGGCGCCAGCCCGGCGGGCCGCAACAGGCCAATATCGCCCATGCGCTGGAGGTGCTCGAAGGCGGAATCCGCAATGTCCGCCCCGCCCCCCTGGTGCTGCCGAAATGGCCCGAGGTGGATGCCAGCGTCATCATCGTCACCCGCGACCGCTTCCGCAGCCTCTACATGACCCTTTGCAGCCTGGTCCTGGCCTGCGGCGAGTTGCGCTTCGAGGTGATCGTGGTGGACGATGCCTCGGGCGATGCCACGACCGGGCTGGAGGGCCTAGTGACCAATCTGCGCCTCCTGCGCAATGACACGCCCTGTGGTTTCGCTCCCAGCGCCAACAGGGCCGCGCAGCTTGCCCGGGGCCGATACCTGGTGCTGCTCGGCGAAGATGGCGAGGTGGCCAGCGGCTGGCTCGAGGCGCTGGCCGATGGTCTCGAGCGCTTTGCAGATGCCGGTCTGGTCGGGCCGCGGCAAATTCACCCGGACGGGCGGCTGTTTGACGGTGGCGGGCTGCTGCGGCGCGACGGCACCGCGCTGCGCTACGGCCAGAACGAAAACCCATGGGACCCCCGCTATTGCCATGCCCGCCGTTGCGACTTCATCGGTCGCGAAGCCCTGATGACCACCCGCGCCCATTGGCAGCGCGCCGGAGGCCTCGGCGAGGCGGCGCATCTGCGGGGCTTCGAGGAAATCGACCTGGCCCTTCGCCTGCGCGCCGAAGGGGCGAGTGCCTGGTATATCCCCTCGGCCGTCCTCTACCGCCGCGAACCGGGCGAAGACAGGCCACCCGCGCCCCAGCCCGATCCCGAGACCCTTCGCGCCATCCCCGACCGGCGGGCAGCGTTCACCGCGGCCTGGGGCAACCGGCTCGCGGATATTGACGAAACCACCCCCGATCGCGGCACAAGGGGGCGTATTCTTTTCATCGACCAGGCGACCCCGCGCCCCGACCGCGACGCGGGCAGCTACGCCGCCATACAGGAAATGCGCCTGGTCCAGGCGCTGGGCTACAAGGTCACCTTTGCCCCCCATGACCTCGCCCATATGGGTGCCTATACGGACGACCTAGAACGAGCCGGTACCGAGGTCGTTCGCGCGCCTTTCCACCTGTCGCTCGATTCCTTCCTCAGGCAACACGCCAGAAGCTTCGATGCCTTCTACATCACCCGCTACCATGTGGCCGCGGAGGTGCTCGCCACCCTGCGCGAAGCGGCCCCGGGCGTGCCGGTTCTGTTCAACAATGCCGATCTGCACTTCCTGCGCGAACAGCGTGCCGCGGCCCTCCTGGGCGACGAGCAAAGCCGGCAGAGGGCCCGGGAGACCCGCGCCCGCGAACTCGACGTGATGGGTGCCGTGGACCTCGTGCTTTCCTACAGCGAAGCCGAGCACGCTCTGATCCGCCAGGAGTTGGGCGAAACGGTGCCGGTCGCGAAATGTCCCTGGGTGGTCGAAATGCCCGAAACCGTACCCGGGCTCAAGGAGCGCCACGGCCTCTCGTTCCTCGGCAGCTTCGATCACGCGCCGAACCCCGAAGCGGTGCTGTGGTTTGTCAGCCAGGTGCTGCCGCTGATCGAGGCGGATGATCCGGACCAGGTCCTGCATGTCTATGGCGCCGGGATGGGAGACCGGTTCGAACACCTGCAAGGCCCCTCTCTGCGTACCGTGGGCTATGTCGAAAACGTCGCCGATGCCTATGACCGCCACCGGATCTTCATCGCCCCCCTGCTGCACGGCGCCGGGATCAAGGGCAAGGTGCTCGCAGCCCTTGCCCACGGGGTGCCCTGCATCCTGAGCCCGATTGCCGCTGAAGGTATCGGCTGCCGCCACGGCGAAGACTGCCTGATCGCCTCAAGCGCGCAGGAATGGCGGGAAGCGGTGAAAGCCCTGAATACCGACGATGCGCTCTGGCACCGGATATCGGAAAATGCCCGCAAACTGATCCGGGAGAATTACCAGTTCGAACAGGGTCTGGAGTTGATGCGCACGGTCTTCGAACGTATCGGACTGAACGGATGAAACGACCTCCCCTTCTTCTGTTCACAAACATCCCGGGGGAGCACGAGGGGGCAGCGCCCCCTCGCCCCGATTTTTCCGTGAAAATCGTCCCCGACCGCCAGAATCAGGTCCTAAAGCCGGCGCAGCAAAGCAGCAAGATAAAGCGTGGCCTGTGCCAGTCGCCCGTGCCGGTGCAGCCCGGTCCTGCGGAGCATGGCCAGGCGCTCGGGCAGGCTGCCATTGCGGGCTCTGGCAAAACGGTCGAGTATTTCCTGTGCTTCCGGGGTCAGCAGGTGGCGGGCGGCGTTCAGGTTTTCGATATTGATGCGGACCCATTCGCGATAACCGCCCGTCAGCATGAAGCCCAGGCGCCGCAGCTTGGCCGACACGCCCCGGTTGGCCCCTATCAGATTGCCTGCGTGCTGGCGATACAGCAGCACGGGCCGGTCGTCGTGGACGATCCGGGCCCCGGCGCCGCTCAGCACCTGGTAGATCCACCAGTCATGGACCACCAGTTCGCGGACTTCCCGACCGGCTTCCCGCATCAGCGCCAGAGCGGCGCGGTTGAGCAGCATGGTGTTGCCGCCGGCGATATTCTGCACCAGCGCGTGGCGAAAGCCGGGGCGGGACGGGGCGGGGCGTGACAGGCGGCGGCGGTCGCGCTTCTCGTCCCATTCCCAGCTGCGCGCGCAATAGAGCGCCGGCCCCTCGGCCCCGGCCAGCATCCGCGCAGCGCGCGCAAGCCTGTCCGGCAGCCAGACATCATCCTGATCGCACAGGGCGACGAATCCGGTCTCTTCCGGCGCCTGCATCAGCAGGAAGCGGAAATTCATCGCTGCGCCCTGCCCGGGGCCATCCAGCAGGCTGACCCGCAGCGCCGGGTTTTCGGCGGCAAAGGCGCGGATGATCGTCCGGGTGTCGTCGGCCGAGCCGTCATCGCTGATCATTACCCGCGCCGGGGGCAGGGTCTGGGCGGCGAGCGAATCGAGCTGGGCGCGCAGGTATTTACCGCCATTGCGGGTGGCAAGAAGCACCGTAACCGCAGGGTGGGACATGCCGCCTGCCATGGGTTCAGATCATTTCCGCAACCAGAATCCGGCTCATCCGGACCCAGAATTGCTCACCGACATTGTTGCGAAAGACGGTGATATTCCGGTCATCGGCCGGCGTAATGGAGAATCCGGGCTGGAACGGAGCCCTTCGAGCGGCCAGTTCGGCATTTCTTTCATTGAAATGTTCGGCGAGTCGGGCGAATTCATCTCTGGTAAACAGGCATGTTCTGATGTCTTCGCCAAATTCCTGTTTCAGGACGAATTCGGCCAGGTCGATTGTTTCGGGCAGAGCGAGCTTGGGTGCGCTGAGGATGTTGCTCACCCATCCGGCCAGGGCCATGGGCGAGACGTTGGATACCTGGGCGCCGACCAGATCGGAGGGCTTCAGGCCGAGGCCCAGATGCTCAAGGAAGCAGCCGATAATACCGTGTTCGGATTTCCGGCAGGTATCAAAATCGAAAAAGGTGATCTCCTCCGGCGCGAAGCTCTGCTCAAGACGTGTCAGCAGCAGGTTGTAATCCACCATCAGCCCGCCGAGCATTCCGGTTTCGATC
>JALTZY010000120.1 GCA_027045905.1 Paracoccaceae bacterium | reverse complement strand
GGGCGTGTGGCTTGCCGGGGCAAGGCACACGCCCCGGCCGATCACCCGAAGAGGAGGTCGTCATGGACCACTCACTGGAACGGGCGGCCGGGCCTGCCCCGGCCGCCGGCAGCTTCGACCGCTGCATTCTCGCGCTCGATCTCGGCACCAGCACCGGCTGGGCGTTGCGCGCCCTGGATGGGCTGATCACCAGCGGGACCGCGAGCTTCCGCCCCGGCCGCTATGACGGCGGCGGCATGCGCTACCTGCGCTTCACGAACTGGCTGACGGAGCTGGACCGGCTGTCAGGGCCGATCGCGGCGATCTGGTTCGAGGAAGTCCGCCGCCATGTGGGCACCGACGCGGCCCATGTCTACGGCGGGCTCATGGCCACGCTGACCGCATGGGCCGAGCTGCGCGGCGTGCCCTATGCCGGCGTTCCCGTCGGCACCATCAAGCGCCATGCCACGGGCAAGGGCAATGCGCCGAAGCAGGCGATGATCGCAGCCGCGCGGGCCCGGGGTTTCAGCCCCGCCGACGACAACGAGGCCGACGCCATCGCGCTCCTGCTCTGGGCGATCGAAACGAACGGGGGTGTCGCATGAGGTGGCATCCCAAGGGCTATGGCGGCCGTCGCCGCGACCCGGAACAGGTGAAACGCGACGGCTGGCGCGAGCAGGGACTTCTGGCGGTGTCCGTCGACGACGAGCGGCTGACCTGGCCCGAGCGCGAGCTCGTGCGGCAACTCGGCGAAAAGCTCTACGGGCCGCGGTCTGCGGGCGAGGGAGGGCGCGATGGATAAGTGGACCCCGTCCCTCGTCGAGGCCCGTCTCGCCGAGGCCGCCTGGGTGCTCAAGCGCCTGCCGGAGCCGCGCCGGCGGGGCTATTTCAGCACCTGGCCCGAGATCATCCACTCCTTCGGTGACAAGGTGGGCCAGGAGCCAAGGCCCATGCGCGTGCTGCCCTCGCCGCAGGCGATCAGCCGGATGGAGGAGACGCTCTCCTGGACGGTGGGCCTCGATCCCGTCGACGGCAAGATCATCTGGATGCGTGCCTACGGGGAGCGGTGGAAGACCATCTGCTGGACGGTCGGGCTGCAACGCTCGGCCGCCCATCAGCACTGGCTCTACGGGCTCTGCGTGATCGCGCTGAGGCTCAACCGGCGACGGTTCAACCCCAACCTGTCGAAGCGGAAGGTGATCGAGCTGGCCCGCGGCGCGTGATGGAGCGCAAGAGCGGGAAAGATGTGCGGCGGACACTTTTCGACGGGACGAAAACGCCTCTCCCGGGGTAGAAAACGGGTATCCTCGGGAGAGGCGCGCACGGGGACGCCTTGAAGGGTAGCGTTATAACGCATATTATAACGCGGGTATTCAAGGAGGCGCCGCCATGTCCAGCCTGAAGCTCACCAGCATCGGAAATTCTGTGGGGGTCGTCTTGCCGAAGGAGCTCCTGGCGAAGCTTCGTGTCGGCAAGGGCGACCGGCTCTACGCGGTGGAAACGCCGAACGGGATCGAGCTGACGCCCTACGATCCGGAATTCGCGGCGCAGATGGATCTCGCCGAAGAGATCATGCGCGAGGACCGCGACGTTCTGAAGAAGCTCGCTGAATGAGAGATCGGATCGCATGGGTGCGCTTCGACGTGGTCGAGGCCATCCACAACCGCCAGCTGGCCGAACACGGCGGGCGGCCCGGAATCAGGGATCGCGGGGCGCTCGCCTCGGCGTTGCAGCGGCCGAAGGACAGGCTCGCCTATGCCCAGCCGGCGCCCGATCTGGCCGAGCTCGCCGCAGCCTACGGGTTCGGCATCGCCCGCAATCATCCCTTCGTGGATGGGAACAAGCGCACGGCGCTGGTGGTGATGCGGCTTTTCCTGCGGCTGAACGGTGCCGACCTGGTGGCGTCCCCCGAGGAGAAATACACCGCCACGATGGCGCTTGCCGCGGGCGAGATGGACGAGGCCGCTCTCGCGGACTGGCTGCGGCGGTACATCGTCGTCTAACCCCTTGAGACAACGGTTCCTTCTGGGCCGAATACGTATGCTGGCGGGCGTGGCGCGCAACATCGCCAGCGTCAGGACCGGATTTTTGGGAAGCCACCCGGAGTCCACCCCGGCCGCCGCAAACAAGAACAGCCAATGAAACAAGGCGATAACCGGCAGTAACAGCTGGCTTCCGGGCTGGACCCCTCGGGGTCCGGATAATCCACCTGGAATCCACCCCGCCGGAATCCACCACCACTCACGGATCACCGAACATGACCCTCAGCTTTGCCCCCGAGGCGATCGAGACCTGGCCGCTCGACCGCCTGAAGCCCTATGCGCAGAACGCCAAGACGCATGGGGCGGATCAGGTGGCCCGGATCGCTGCCAGCATGGCCGAGTTCGGCTGGACCGTGCCCTGCCTCGTGGCCGAGGACGGAGAGCTCATCGCGGGCCATGGCCGGGTGTTGGCCGCCGCGCAGTTGGGGCTGAAGGAAGCCCCGGTGATCGTGCTGGGGCACCTCAGCGAAGAACAGCGACGCGCGTATCGGATTGCCGACAACAAGCTGACCGAGATGGGAGAATGGGACGAGGCGGTCCTGTCCGAGGAACTGAAGGACCTGCTGGCCGAGGAATTCGACCTCTCGCTGATCGGCTTTTCCGATGGCGAGCTCGATCGCCTGCTGGCCCTCGAGCCCGAAGAAGACACGGGTGGGCACCCCACCCCGCCGGTGACCATCCCCGAGCCGCCGCGCAACCCGGCCTCTCGCCCGGGTGATCTGTGGCGGCTGGGCGATCACCGCTTGCTGTGCGGCGACGCCACCGATGCAGCGGATGTGCGTCGGCTGATGAATGGCGAACGCGCGGTGCTGTTTGCCACCGACCCGCCCTATCTGGTCGATTACGACGGTTCCAACCACCCGACCCGCAACAAGGACTGGTCGCAGAGCTACGGCGTGACCTGGGACGACAGCAGCCAGGGCGCGGACCTTTATGACGGCTTCATCAAGGCCGCCATTGCCGAGGCCATCACCGAGGACGCCGCCTGGTATTGCTGGCACGCCTCCCGCCGCCAGGCGATGCTCGAGGCCTGCTGGGAGCGCGCCGGTGCCTTCGTGCATCAGCAGATCATCTGGGTGAAAGACCGCGGCGTGCTGACCCGCTCGCATTACCTGTGGAAGCACGAGCCCTGCTTCATGGGCTGGATCAAGGGCAAACGCCCGCCCAAGGTGGCCGAGGAAACGCTGCCCTCGACCTGGGAAATGCCAAGCTTCGCCAAGGACGACCGCCCTGACCACCCGACGCCGAAGCCGCTCGATGCCTTCGGCATCCCGATGCGCCAGCATGTCGAGCGCGGCGGGCTATGCTACGAGCCTTTCTCTGGCTCCGGTTCGCAGATCATGGCGGGCGAAGCGAATGGGCGGCGCGTCTACGCCATGGAGATCAGCCCCGCTTACGTGGATGTCGCTGTCGATCGCTGGCAGGCCGAGACGGGGCGAGCCGCGATCCTGGACGGTGACGGGCGGACGTTTGCCGAGGTGAAAGACGAGCGGCTTGGCGACAAGGCCGAAGCCGCTGCCTGATGGCCGTCTACTACAACGATTCCGACCCTGGCGCCTGTGCCTGGTTGCGGGAGCTGATTGCAAACGGCCTCCTGCCCGAAGGCGAGGTGGACGGGCGATCCATCCTCGACATGGAACCCGCCGATCTGCAGGGCTTCACGCAGTGCCATTTCTTCGCCGGGATCGGCGGTTGGCCTTACGCACTGCGCCTCGCCGGCTTGGCCGAGGACCGGTCCGTCTGGACCGGCTCGCCGCCCTGCCAGCCCTTCAGCCAGGCCGGGCAAGGCAAGGGACAGGACGATGACCGCCATCTCGCCCCGGCATTCCTGCGGCTCGTCGCAGCCTGCCGCCCGGAGCTCGTCTTCGGCGAACAGGTCGCGAGCGCGGCAGTGCTCGGAAAGGTTGGCAATGCTGCTCGAACGGCGGTTGAAGGCCCGGCTGAATGGGCGTGGTTCGACGCTCTGGCGGCTGACCTGGAAGCGGCATCTTACGCCGTCGCAGCGGCCGATCTGCCGGCTGCGGGCATCGGCGCGCCGCACATCCGCCAGCGGCTGTTCTTCGGCGCCGTCGCTCTGGACGCAGGCGCGGGCGGGCTGGGCGACGGCTTCGGCCCGGGATCACAAGGACGGTTCGGAATGCCGGTCTGTTCCGATCAACGCGCTGCTCGGCCGGCAGGTCTGGCTGGCGGGCTGGCCGACGGCGATGGCGGGCTCGCCCGCGACGCAAAGCTACAACGCGGCCGGCAACACCGATGCGAGCCGCAGGACGGTGAAGCTGATCGACTGGTCGAAGGCGCCGACCCCGCCGGGACCGATGCGACGGACGGCGTTTGGCGAGATCCTGACTGGCTCCTTTGCCGCGATGGACGCTGGCGGCCCGTTGAACCCGGAACATTCCCGCTGGCTGATGGGATACCCGGCCGCATGGGGCTCCTGCGGGGCTATGGCAATGCAATCGTGCCGCCACTCGCAGCGACGTTCGTGACGGCGTTTCTGGAAAGCCTGCCGGAGGGTCCGGAATGAAACAGAGCCGGACAATGTCGCTGGTCGAGGCCATCACCAACGTGGTCGTGGGTTATGGAATTGCGGTGGTGACGCAGATCCTGATCTTTCCGGTCTTCGGGCTGCATACGACACTGGTGCAGAACCTGAAGATGGG
>JALTZY010000119.1 GCA_027045905.1 Paracoccaceae bacterium | reverse complement strand
GGCCCCGGGCGCGAGCCGCAGCAGCCAGGCGAGCGTGTTCTCCGCGTGGGCCGGGTCCTCCGGCACCGTGGAGCGCCGGATCACGGCGAGGATGCGCTCGCGCGCGCAGCGCTCGAGCGCATGGCAGCGCTCCCTGTCGTGATCGATTCCGCGGGGCTTGATTCCCATCGTTTAAATGCACGCGGCCTTTAGCAGACTTGATTCAAGTTCTAGCAGGTTTTCCACGACACTACACTCCGGATTTTGCGCTACAAACTCGCTCCTGCCGAAAGGGCCCGTCAGCACGGCGATGAACCGCACCTTCGCCTCATGCGCTATGCGTGCGTCGTTCGGGGAGTCGCCAACAAACACCATCTCCCGACGGTTGATTGAGAGCCGCGCTTCAATCCAGCGGAAATGCGGCTCACCTTTGTGGAGGCCTTGGTCGGCGTCGAAGCCGAGCGCCACGTCGACAGGCCATCCTGCCGTTATTTCCCGAACGTATCGGGCGAGGTTATTGGACGAGACCACAACGGCGATGCCTCGTTCGCGAAGGCGCTGCAAGAAACCCGCGACCTCACCACGGAGTGAGCTATGTGCCGGAAGAAACGTGGCCTTCCAGTCCTCAAACTGCTGTGCGACGGCACAGTTGGCCGCGTGGCCGGGGAACAGAATCTCCAGCTGCTTTACGAAGGGGAGGCCGGAAGTCTCCATGTACCGGCGGCGTGCCCATGCACAGTCTACGCCATAGGTTTCCGCGATGAGGGCTGCGGCCTTCTCCGCGTAGCCCTGCATCGTATCGATGAGGGTTCCATCGAGATCGAAGACGATAGCCTTCATGGTTATCGCTCCTCGAAAGCCTGACGGGCACGCGCCAAGTCCTCGGGGGTGTCCACCTCATACCAGCGTACTGTGTTACACCAGACGACGCGCGGCGAATCCGGTGAACCGGCGAGGACCGACAGCACATCCTCAACGTTAGCGACCTTGGAGCCGGCTTCGGCCGCGGCGATGTCGAAGCCACGCCAATAGGCAGCCGCTGCGCTGGCCGGAACGCGCGTGGCGCCTATATAGGCACCATCGTACACGGCCAGTTGCTTGGAGATGGCGCAAAGGCGGTTGGCACTATCCAGTCGGATCTTCATTTCGTCGTCCATGATTTTTCGGTCGCGCTGCGCCGCGATGCAGATCTCATTGTTTTCACAAGGTTGGAAATGCACAAGAAAGAAATCTTCAGGAAAGATGTGATCAGCATTCGTAACGATGAAGCCCTTGTCCGCTAGCAGGCATCGCGCCGCGGCGAGGCTCGAGAGGCTCCCCCGCTCGTATGAGGGATTGATCACGGAACGGACGGGCAAGGGATGGCGGGTTGTGCGGAGCCATTCCTCGACCCGCCGGGCCTGGTAGCCGACCACCACAAGAATCTCCTGAACCGTGGGCGCTAGGGCCCGGATGGCATGAGCGAGGCAGGGCATCCCGCCGATCTCGATGAGCGGCTTGGGGCGATCGTCCGTAAGCGGGGCGAGCCGGCTGCCCCTTCCGGCGGCGAGAATGACGCCAGTGGTAGCCTCGTCCACTTCATGCCCTCCGTATTGCATGATAGAAGCGGTGTATGGCGGAAAGGTTGGCAAGCACGGCAATCACCGCGAGCGTAGGGCAGTATTGCCCTGTCGCGATGCCAATCACCAGGATGAAATTGCGTGTGTCGCGGCTAGCTATGGTGGTGACGGAAGCCCTGCCGGCAGCCTCTGTCCGCGCCCGGATATAGGGCACCATAAATGCACCGAGTATGGCTGCGAGTCCCCAGGAGATGCAGTCGGGCGCAGCTACGAGGAGACTCGCAACAAGCGCGAAGTCCACGTAACGGTCGAGGACGGCATCGAGTATCGCGCCCTCGGCGCGGGCAGTGCCCCGCACCCTGGCGAGATCGCCGTCGAGACTGTCCAGCAAAGCGCCGCAGACGATAAGGGCGGCGGCAACAAGATTAAGATCGCTCAGCAGGGCGACAGGTGCCATAATGCCACCGACGACCGCGGATGCCCACGTGACGGCGTCGGCCGAGACCCAGCGGGCTGCCGCGAGACGCGTCGCAATCGGGTGTGTCAACATTTTGTTGAGGCGCTCTATGAAGCCGACGGGTTTAGTTTGGGGCTGCATCGCGCATCCTCCGTAGGAGGGCTGGGGTATTCGTGCAGATTGCGAACGGAGATAGCGCTAGCAGCGCCTTTAGCTCGGCGGGCCGCTCCTCATGCCAAATGATGAGCTCGAAGCCTTCGTGTCGAAGCCTTTCCACGTCCGAGGCGCTCAGCAGCAAATGGGGGCGCGGTGCCCGATCCTCCCAGCACGGATGAAGCATATGGCAGCGATAAGACCGACCGAGGCGGACCATGTCTGTTATATCTAGCACCGTTCCGAGCATGAGCGAGGTCTTAATCTGCGGACAGACAGATGCAAATTCGCGTAGGAACGGGCCGTGAAAGGAGCCGACGAGGACGTGTTCGGGCTCAGGGCAACGAGAGAGCATGGTAGCGAGGGGACGAAGTAGCGCCGGATCCTTAGCCTCCAGCAGGAGGAGGACCTGGGACGCTTCTTTCCACCACAGGAGATCGTGTAGCGTTGGGTGGTCGGGGCACAGCCGAGAAAAGTCGTCGAACGGAAGATCGGCGATCACGCGTCCGTCCACATGGTAGTCGTGGTGCAGCACGATGGTGCCGTCGCGGCATATCTGCAAGTCAACCTCAAGGGCATCGGCACCGCCGTTTACCGCGCTGGCGAGCGCTGCCCATGTGTTTCCGGGGTGGGTGGCGCTATCGCCGCGATGGGCAACAACTAGCGTCTCAGCGTGCGCTTCGCTCATCGAAGATCCGATCCAGATGCGTGTAATGGATAAGCCTACGGCCGATATCGAGTGCGAGGGCGAAAAAAGTCGCGAGACGCCACAAGGAGCCTTCGGTCCACGCACCCGGCGCAGGGACGGCGAGCTCTGGAGGCAAGGAAATATGTAGCCAGAATATCAAGAAAAATGCGAAGATCCACGAGAAGAAAGTCGTGGCGATGAAGTTTTGCGTGGAAGGCCGAAGACGCCATTTAATCCCAAGCCAGAGTGCGTAGGCGACCCAAAAAGGAGTGGTGAGCCAAGGGCTTCCGTCCTTTACGGTAATTACACGGATGAGATCGCTATCAACATAAACGGTAAAGAACAACAAGAGGCCAAGAGCCATAGCGCCAGCTTCGCGGAGGGCAAGAGTCCTTTCCACGAGTTCTGCGAGCGGCTGCAAGCGTGTGGTGACCAGGGTGTCAAGGAGAGCCTCGTAGAGGCCTCCCCGGTGGCCGGGGTAGAAGGGCGGGATCTTGGTCGGGAAGTCGAAGAGGAAGCGCAGCCCGACGCTGCTGCGCGGTGCACTATAGGGGTTTTCGCGGGACCTTGCTAGACGCAGCCACTCGGCGATGGCAAGGCTGCACACTAAGAGCTGATTGTATAGGTGAGCATGCGGATGGTACCAAGCGCCTTGGAGTTGGGCGAGGCGATCTAGGCATGCGACCAAACCGGGATCGTAAGGATCGCTGGCGAACAGCAAGCGGGCACGCAGGGTCATCGCAACGACCGCGGGGTCGGACGAGTCGAGCAGACTCTCGCGGGAGGCATAGCGGTGGCCGGCAGCAAGCGCTTCAGTCAATCTGTTGTCGCCGTGAAGCAAGCCGTGGTCTCTGGCGATGTGCAGGGCACGCAGCGCGTTGAAGGTGTTGTCGATGTTAGAGGGGTTCCCCGGAGTGTCAGGCCACCCACCATCGGCAGGGTTAGCTTGGGCTACGAGCCATCGAGCAGCCTTGTTGAGGCGATCGTGCTGTGAGAAAGGTGTGCCGGTAGCTTCGGTGTGCCGCAACAACGCGTGCAGCGCGAGAGAGGTAGCACCCACTACTCCGTCCTGAGTTCGGGATATTTGTGCGTCGGTATGCCAGCAGGCAAGATTCTCTTCCTCGTGCAATCGTGACAGAAGCCAGTGGGTCATTTCCTGTCTTTGGTGCGAATGGGTGTCAAGGACTGAGAACACGTGGAGGCAGCGGGCGGTGGTTCCTACTTCCGGCAACGCGCCCGGGACGGGCCCAGGTGAGCGGAGCGCTCCGTCGACTAACGAGCGCGCGAGATAGTCGATTGCTTTCTGGATGCGGTTGTCGTGTGGCTCAAGCCCGAGTGTGCACCAGAGCTCGATCGAGCGATAGGTGGCCCCGGAGTTAGGAAGGCAGAGATCGGTAGACCACGATCCGTCGGGCCGCTGTTTAGAAAGGATATGATCGAGCGAGACCACAAGCGGGATCGGCAGGCCGCACCGGACCCACGTCTCGATGATGCGGAAGTCGATCCATGCTTCTCTTGGCAGTCGGAAATCCGCGAGGTGATCCCGGAGCTCGAGCTTGACCTCAGGGCCAAGTTCTAGCCCCGAACGTCGGTGCTTGCGGGATCCAGTGGCGTCGCTACAGCCTCCTTTTCTGTGGAGCAGGTAGGCTGCACGACGCCAAGCGCTAGAGCTTTGGGAGAGGTAGTAGAGCCGTGTTGAAATGGTCATCCCGATGCGAGCCGTTTGAGACCGAACGACACCGCAGGCCGCCTTTAGGTTGCGAGCACGGAGGTGCCGTTGCCGGCCTCCCAGTCCGGGTTGTCGACGCAGCGGATCGCGACGCCGAGGCGCCCGGCGAGGCGCTCGAGGTGCCGCCGCAGCGGGCCGGCGCGGTGGCCGAGGGTGACGC
>JALTZY010000118.1 GCA_027045905.1 Paracoccaceae bacterium | reverse complement strand
GCCTGGTCCATCAGCGTGGTATCGGCGAAGCGCACGTCGATCCTGCCGGTGAGCGCGGCAATGGAGGGATCGGCCCCGTCGATGCGACCATCGTTGCGGATGGTTTCGATGCGCTCGACATTGTTGGCATAGGTGAGATCGGCCGAGACGATGTTGCCCAGCGCCGTGCCATTGCGCTTGATCGCGCCGTTGAAGTGGCCGAAGCGCTGCAGGGCGTAGGCCGTGGGCGTGCCGGCCGCCGTGGCGGTGGCGACATTCTCACCCTGCGCGACCAGCTTGACGTCCGCCGTCAGCAGGCCAGATCGCTGCATCTGCAGGCTCAGTTGGTCCAGCACGCAGCCGGTGTACATGGCGAAGCGCGGAATTTCCGGCATCGCCACCTCGATGGCCATGCTGGGCAACGCCCACGAGCCTGACTTGAAGGTATGGGTCTTGTTGGTGGTGCCGGTAGTGGTCGGCGCCCCGAAGGCCGCCTTGAGCCAGAAGCCGAAAGCCTCGGCATCGAGCGGCACGGTGATGTCGCCATCGGCGGTCACCGCATCCTTGATCGGGGCCAGCGGATCGCGGCCGTAGCCGAGAAGCTCCGAGGCCAGAAGCGGCTGCTCCGCCCCCAGCGAGGCGCTGGCGAAGGGCATCTGCATGAAGCCCGAGGCCGGCGCGGTGCCATAGGTCGTCTCGAACGCGGCCGCGAGCTGCGACCGCGCCCCTTGGGCACGTGCCATGGTGGTCTCCTGTGTTTGGGATCAGGCCAAGGGATCGGCCGTGGTGTAGTGCAGGACGACGGGTATCACCGCCGCCTTGAGGCTCGCCGCCCCCTCGACCGGCAGATCCACGGGGCGCGGCGCTTCCGCCTCGACCCAGTCGCAGAGGCCGCCTAGCGTCCGGTCAGCGGCGAGCGCCGTACCGATGCTGGCGCAGAGAGCGTCGAAGGCACCGTCACGGTCGGCGCCCCGTACCACCGCCTCGATCTCGGCGTGGTGCTGGTAGTGGTAGGCGAGCAGCGACAACGTCACCTCGGACTCGCCCGGCTCGCCGTCACGCAGGATAAGCAGGCCCCCAGCCGGCACGCGTTCAGGCAGCACCTCGCCCCGCAGGACCGTGGAACCGGGGATGGTTTGCAGCGCCGCAAGCAGCGCCTGCAGGATGGTTTCGCGTGGGGTGGGCATAAGGGGCAGAGTGAGCTATTGATAATGCGTCAGAAACGGTTGGGTGGCTTGATGTTTCCCACCTAGCCGCCGGGCATCATCAGGAGGTTTTCTACGAATGGCGGATTGGATTTACGTCGACAACTCAAACGTTTTTATTGAAGGTCAAAGGGTAAGCGCCGTACAGCAGGGCATGGCGCTCGACATTTATGACGCCATGACCAATCGCATCATCGACACCGGCTACAGGATCAGCTTCGGCAAGCTCTATCAGTTCATTGCGGGAACTGACCGTCAGGAGACTGCCCGGGCCATGCTCTTCGGTTCTAAGCCTCCCGAAAACGACGCTATTTGGGACATAGCGAAACGTGCGGGTTTCGAGGTGGTTACCCACGACAGAAACGCAGCGAACAAGGAAAAGAAGATTGATACCGGTATCGTCACTGAGATGACTAGGGACGCGTATCGCAATGCTACTCCCGGCGACGTCTTTACCTTAGTGTCGGGCGACTCCGACTACGTTCCGACTGTCGAGGCTCTAATTAGCGATGGCTTCCAAGTCGATGTCGTATTTTGGGACCACGCGGCACGGGAGCTTCGTGACGCTTGTTCCAATTTCGTCTCGCTCAACCCGCATCTTGATGCCCTCAGGCCCTGAGCCACTAGTAAGACTTCAGGTGTCCCTCAACCCAATTCGCCACGATCAACCCTGGCACGCTGTCGAGCGCCCGCTCGGCATCCCGATCGAGGTTCAGCCGCTTCGGCAACTTCACCTGCGGGACCAGCAGGAAGATCGGCACTGTGGCGCGGCCGCGGCCGGTCTTCGAGCGCGAGGCCACAGCAAGGCCCTTCGTATTGAGCCGCCCGTCGGCGACGAGCAGACTCGGCCCCCGCCGGCGATAGACGAAGCGCAGGCGCATGCCGCGACGACGTTCCCATTCGCCCGGTGTCAGCTTTGCCCCGCGCCGCCCCTTGCCGGCGGCGGGCAGCGGGATCGCCAGCCAGAAGCCGTCCTTCGAGCGGATCAGCGGTCCGGTATCATGCGCGCCGACGATGACCGGCGCCTTGGACCAGACCAGTGCCGCGGCGTTCAGGCTTTCGCCGGCCTTCGGGTACGTCTGGCTCCGGATCGAGTTCGCCAGCCGCCGGCCAAGCCCGGCGCCGGTGATCTGACCGCGCCAGGCGGTCTTGAGCCCGGTCCCGGCCTCGCGCATGGCGGCGGTGACAGCCTTTTCGCCCGCCTTCGCCTCTGCGGCCATGACGGCGACGATGTCGGGCGTGACGTCGAGTTTGAGCTTCATGCCGGGCGCAACTCCACGGTCCAGACCAGCCGTTCGCGGTCGCGGACGGGCTCGCCCTGGATGAGGAAGGCCTCGCAATGCCTCGCCGTCGATCTCGACGCGGTCGCCGGGGCGCGGGGTTGCGACCTCGGCCACGCGCAGGTCGACCTTCGTGGTTTCCGACCAGAGGCGCGCGTCGCCGAAGTCGGTGATGGCATCAGCCTGCCGTGAGACAATGCGCACCAGAACGGGGGTGCCGCCAGCGGATGTGTAGATCGCCTCGCGGCCGATGTTGGGGTCATTGAACAGGGCATCCACGACGGCGGAAAACGCCGTCATCAGAAGCTGCCGTTCAGGCGCACCCGGCCGATCACGTCGCCCGCGCCGCCCGCGACGGCTTCGGTTGCCACACCAATCAGGGTGTTCGCCGTGGCGGTCTTGGTGGCTTCCTTGTTGGTGTTGTCCCAATAGACCTTGTCGCCTGCCGACCAGGCCTGGCTGGCGACCTTCTTGAGGTCGTAAACACCGGTGAGCGAGACCTCGACGGTCTCGGCATTGGCGGCATCCCCGGCGGCCACGCCAAAGATCGAGCCGACGAGCAGGCCATCGCCGGAGGTGACGGCGTAGGGCGCGGTGAGCGTGATGGTGTTGCCGGGTTGGACGTAGTTATTCATGAGCGGGATCCTTTGCAAACGGGAACGGGCAGCCCGATTGGACCGCCCGTCAGGGTTCAGATGTCAGGGATGGCCGGGGTTACGCCCCCGGATTCTTGTAAAGGCCGCGCCAGTCGATCGCCTTGGCGCCGAAGTCGAGGCGGCACTTGATCTCGACACCGTCCACATCGAAGCCGTTGCGAGTCTCGATATAGGCGCCCTGCTGGCCCTCAAGATAGGCGTATTCGATGGTGTCGATCTGGTTCGGGCTGGCGGCCAGGTACCAGGCGGTGGCGCTGGCCGCATCGAGGCGCGGCTCGCTGATCGGCGTGAGGGTGCGGATCGATTGCGGCACGACGCTGGCGGTCGTGGCGGGCACGAGGTTCTGGGCGACCAGCTGCTCGGCCTTCAGCTCGAGTGCCGCCGGCACGATCAGGTAGGCGGGGCGAACGTTCAGCACCGTCTTCTTGTCGAGACCGGTCTGCTTGGCCATGGCCGCGCGGGCTGCGCCCACGCTGGTCACATCGAGCGCTGCCCCGGTCCCGGCAAGGTTCTTGTGCGTGGCGTGGAACAGCGCGTTGCCGTCGGCCATGACCGGGTTCGCGGTGATGATGCCCCAGACCACGTCCGATTCTAGTTGGGCGATGGAATTGCCATACATCGCCGGGATCCGGGTGAAGGCGTCGAGATCGTCGTTGATCAGCGTCTGGCGGGTGATGGCAACCACACGGCCATAGGTCTTGACCTTGTAGCTTTCCTTGCTTTCGCCAAGCGTGCCGCGCTTGAACTCGCCGCTCTCGCCCACTTCCAGCAGCTGCGGCGCCTCGCCCAGCTGGACCCGGTGCATGGCCTTGAAGTCGGTCGCCAGCACCTGGCGGCAGAAGAGCATGAAGGTGCGGGGATAGGCCTCGTAGGCCTGCCGGAGCGTCTTGTTTGTGACCGCCGAAAGGATCTCGGGGAAGTCCGAGGTCGAGTGCAGCGCCCGCGTCGCCACCTCGTCGCGCGATAGGCCCCGCGTGTTCACGCCCGCATTGCCGAGGCTCTCGCGCGCCAGTTCCAGCAGCGTCATGCCGCGATATTGCCGCGCCGCATCTTCCAGTTCGAAGAGCGTCGGGCTGTAGCGGTGCAGGAGCGCGTTCGCGACGGCCTCGCGCCGGGTGATCGCCTCATCGCGGCCACCCAGCGGGACCGACACCTGGCTGAAGGTGCGGGTTTCTTCGGATTTGGCGGCAACCTGGTCGAGGATCAGGCGCCGGGCCTCGTCAATATCGGTGCCGCGTTTCACCAGATCTTCGGCGAAGCTGCGCTCGAGCTTCAGGCGGCCGGCCAGATCGTAGATCGTGGAAACCCGGTCGCGCTCTGCTTCGCGCGCGCGGGTGGCGGCGGCTTCGGTGTCGGCTGCGGCGACGGCTTCAGGTTTCTGCGCCTTCGGCTGCACGCGGGTCTCGACCGCAGCCGTTTGCGGTTCCGTCGCAGAGGTTTTCGGCTCGGGCATGGCGGTGTCCTCGGTCGCGACCGGTTCGGTCGGCTGGGTAATGGTGCGGGTTTCGGCGTCGGTGGCCGGGGTGTCGGTCTTGTCGCTCATCGGGATGGCTCCTGTGGTGGTGGGTTGCACGTCCCGGCGATGGAGGACGCAGTCGTGAAGTTGGGA
>JALTZY010000117.1 GCA_027045905.1 Paracoccaceae bacterium | reverse complement strand
CATAGCCGTGTTGCTGGCGCAATTCGTCGCGCAATTCGACCTCGATGACCGCCCGCGTCTGGGTGATCTCCACAAGATCCGCGCCGATATGTCTGCTGAAAGGCTGCCCGCCGAAGATCGACTTGGCCAGATCAATGATGTCGGGTTGGGTCATGATATGATCCTTCTGCTTCCCGGGGGAATATTCAGCGCCCGCTTTACCGGAATACTATCTGATTCGATCAATCATATGGTGCGGCACGCCACGCCATCTTCGTCTGTATTTCTGGCCGAACGCATGGAGCAGTGTCCCACCGGATGGTGTAAATTCCGCCGGCAGCGCGGGCTGAGCGGAGCCTTCGCATGGCGAAGCGATGCCCGCGGCGGAATTTGCACCATCCGGTGGGACACTGCTCCAGACAGGCATTGAACCTCATTGTATATGACGAGTTCTTTTCGAAAGACTGACCTTCGCCAAACGTTTCGCCAAGAAAATCAAGATCCAATAATATCAATGACTTGGCATTTCTGACCGTGGGACGAATGATTGCGCAAAAGATCAACGCGGATTTCCGACAACATGTTGTTAAACAATCATATTTTCCCAATACGAAGAGTTTGCCAACCGCACCAAAATGTTGCGCGCCAATTTATTCCGCGTCAGAGGAAGGGGATCAGCCTGCCTTCCGTGCGGCTTCGATCGCCTGTTCCAGCAGTTTGTTGTCGCCGATGTGATTGGCCAGGATCAGGAGCAGGCGGGCGTGAAGCGCGTCGCTTTCTTCCTTGCTCAGGCCCTCGTGGGCGGCGAGCAGGGTGGCGTAGAAGTCATCGGCATTGTCGAGATTGGGGGTGAGGATCAGGTCGGTCGTGTCTGGCATGGGTTTCACTCCTTGCCGGTGGCGCGGCGGATGGCGGCGCGGAACAGGTTTTCGTTCCAGCTCGGGCGGCGGGCGGCGACGTGCTGGTCGGGGCGGATCAGGTAGACGGCCGAGGGCTCGTCCGCGAGGTAGCGCCGCTTCAGCGCGCCGGTGGTATCGTCGCGTACCGAGAGGGAGAGACGGGTGACGGTGATGCCGTCTTCCTCGATCTCGTCGGGTGCCTCGGCGTCGATGGTCAGCAGGATGAAGCGGTCGCCGAGCCGGTCGAGCAGGAAGCCATCGCCCAGCGGCGCATCCGGGCAGGGTGCGCCGGGGCGCGAGATCGCCGGGCCGTCCAGCGCGTCGGCGGTATTGAGGGGCGATCCGTCATAGACCGCCGGCACGCTGAGGCGGCCGGAATTGACCAGCGGGCGGGCGAATTCGTGCCGGGCGGAGAGGTCCAGCACCGCGTCGCGCAGGATCCGGCTGATCTCGGATTTCGGGGTGATGAAATCGGTCGAGCGGGTGGAATTGAGGATATTCTCGTCGGCGGCGAGGATGCGCTCGAAATCGTAGCTGTCGAGCAGGCTTTCGGGGGCGTTGCCTTCGATCACCAGCTTGAGCTTCCAGATCAGGTTGTCGGTGTCCTGCAGGCCGGAATTGGCCCCGCGCGCGCCGAAGGGCGAGACCTGGTGCGCGCTGTCGCCGGCGAAGATCACCCTGCCCTTGCGGAACCGCTCCATGCGCCGGCACTGGAAGGTGTAGATCGAGGACCATTCGAGCTCGTAGCGGATATTCTCGCCCAGCATGGCGCGCAGGCGGCGGTCGATGTTTTCGGGCTTGAGTTCGTGTTCGCGGTCGATGTCCCAGCCGAGCTGGAAGTCGATCCGCCAGACATTGTCGGGCTGCTTGTGCAGGAGCGCGGACTGGCCGCGGTTGAACGGCGGGTCGAACCAGAACCAGCGCTCGGTGGGAAAGTCGGCCTGCATGATCACGTCGGCGATGAGGAAATTGTCCTCGAACACCTTGCCCACGAAATCGAGCCCCATCATCCGGCGGGTGGGCGAGCCGGCCCCGTCGGCGGCGATCAGCCATTCGGCCTCGATATTGTAGGGGCCTTCGGGGGTGTCGATCTCGAGCGTGACGTGATCCTCGTGGGCACCGATGGCGGCGAGCTTGTTCTTGCCCCTGATCTCGACCGGCCTGCCCTCGGCCTCGAGTTCGCGCAGGCGGCGGACCAGGAATTCCTCGAAGTAATATTGCTGCAGGTTGATGAAGGCGGGGCGCTTGTGGCCGGCCTCGGGAAGCAGGTTGAAGCGATAGACTTCGCGCGCGCCGAAGAATACCCGGCCAAGCTCCCACTCCACGCCCTTTTCCACCATCGCGTCTCCGGCGCCGAGACGGTCGAGGATCTCCAGCGGGCGCTTGGCAAAGCAGATGGCGCGCGAGCCGAAGGAGACCTTGTCGTTATCGTCTATCACCAGCACCGGGATGTCGTTCTGGGCAAGGTCGATGGCGGCGGAAAGGCCTATGGGACCGGCGCCGACCACCACGACCTTGTGGCGCATGATGCGCTCCTCGTCCTGCTCCGGGGCGCGCCTGTAGGGATAAAGCGGGGTCTCGAAGATCTTGTTCATGGGCCCTCCTGCGGTTTGGCTCAGCATAGCACGGGCAGGCTTGTTGCTGCTGCAACGAATTGCCGCGTGACGCTACGTCCGGGGCGTCGGAGTACGGGCAGCTATCCCTGCAACTGCTCCCACATCTCCAGGTCGCGCCGGGCGGTCCAGATGCGCGGGGTGTCGATGCCGCGGGCCTCGTCATAGGCGCGCGAGACGTTGAAGGGCAGGCAGTGCTCGTAGATGGCGTAATCCTTGAACTTCGGATCACAGGCGGCGCGCACCGCCTCCCAGGCTTCCTTGAGGGAGCCGCCGCGCGCGGCCACCCGGGCGGCAGGCGCGTAGGTGGAGGCGACGAAATCGCGGGTGAGGGAGATCGCGGCATCGACCATCTCGCGGCCCACAAGCGCATCGCCCCGCCCCGGCGCGATGGCGTCCACCTCGAAGGCGGCGATCCGCTCCAGCGTGCGGGGCCAGTCGGCAAAATGCCCGTCGCCGCAATAGCAGGCGGAGTGATATTCGACGATATCGCCGGTGAACATGACGTTCTCGTCCGGCACATGGATGACGATATCGCCCGCCGTGTGCGCCCGGCCCAGATGCATGAGGTCGATGCGGCGCTTGCCGAGCCAGACGCTCATCTTGTCGGAAAAGGTGGTGGTGGGCCAGGTCAGGCCGGGGATGCTCTCATGGCCCTCGAACAGGCGCGGGAAGCGCTGGAATTCGCTGTCCCAGTCCTCCTGCCCGCGCTCGGCCACCATGGCGCGAGCCTTGTCGCTCATGATGATCTGGCCCGCCCCATAGGCCGAGGCGCCGAGCACGCGCACCGCGTGATAATGGGTCAGCGCGAGGTGGCTGATCGGCTTGTCGGTGACGGTGCGGATCTTCTCGATCACCTTGCCGGCGAGGCGCGGCGTGGCCTGGGCCTCGATCACCATCACGCTGTTATCGCCGATGATGACGCCGGAATTGGGATCGCCTTCGGCGGTGAAGGCGTAGATATCGCGCCCGATCTCGGTGAAGCTGATCTTCTTTTCGCTCAGGTCGCCTTGCGACGCGAATGCCTTGGCCATGGTCTTGTCCTTTCGGTTCGGGGAGCGATTTTTCTGCGAAAAATCGTGCCTCCGGCGGGAGTATTTGGGCAAAGGTGAAAGCGGGATTATCGGGCATAGGGGTCCTTGAGCGCGGGCAGCAGGGCGCCGGTCGCAGCGCCGAAGCCGATGGTGTAGCCGTCGCCCCGGGCGGCGCCGGTGAGGGTGAGGGTGTCGCCGTCTTCGAGGAAGCTGCGTCTTTCGCCGCTCTCAAGGGTGATCGGCTCCTTGCCGCCCCAGGAAAGCTCCAGGAGCGAGCCGCGCGAGTCCCTGGCGGGGCCGGAGATGGTGCCCGAGCCCAGCAGGTCGCCCACATTCATCGGGCAGCCGGATGTGGTGTGGTGCGCAAGCTGCTGGGCCGAGGAATAGTACATCGCGCGATAATTGGTGCGGGCGATGGTGGTGGGGGGCTTGCCGGCGGGGGCGAGGGTCACGGCAAGGTCGATGTCGTAGAGCATCGGGCCGGGCTCTTCGAGGTAGGGGAGCAGCGGCACGCCGCGCGCAGGGGTCGGGCTGCGGAAGGGCTCGAGCGCGGCCTTGGTCACGATCCAGGGGCTGATCGTGGTGGCCGTGGCCTTGGCCTGGAAGGGGCCGAGCGGCTGGTATTCCCAGGCCTGTATGTCGCGCGCCGACCAGTCGTTGAGCAGCACATAGCCGAAGATCATGGCATCGGCCTCGGCCACCGTCACGGGGCCGTGGCTGGGCTGGCCGATGATGGCGCCCATTTCCAGTTCGAAGTCGAAGCGGCGCGAGGGCAGGAAGGCGGGCCTGTCGTGGTCGGGCGATTTCAGCTGGCCCCAGGGGCGGCGGATATCGGTGCCGGAGACGACCACCGAGGAGGCGCGCCCGTTATAGCCGATCGGGATGTGCAGCCAATTGGGCGGCAGCGCGTTTTCGGGGCCGCGGAACATGGTGCCGACATTGGTGGCGTGGTGGCGCCCGGCGTAGAAGTCGGTGAATTCCGCGACCGCGAAGGGCAGGTGCATTTCGGCTTGGCTCTGCGCCACGAGGTGCTTTTGCAGCAGGGCGCGGGTCTCGGTATCGGCGCCGATGGAGAGCATGTCGGTGAGCGACTGGCGGAAGGCTTCCCAGGTCCCGGGCCCCAATTCCATGAAATCGTTCCATGCTGGCAGGTCGAAGACCGGCATTTCGTCGAGCCGGATCGCCCCGGCCTCTTCGAGCGTGGTCACATCGAGGATCATGTCGCCGATGGCGACCCCGCAATGGGGCTCGGCGGTCGCGGTGGAGAAGACGCCACAGGGCAGATTGTTGAGCGGGAAGGGGTGGCCGGGCGCATTGGCGCTTTCGACCCAGGATTTCTTGAGCTGGCTCATCGGGTCCTCATCTGGCATCGGGCTGGCTATCGGGGTGGGCGGCGGCGAAGGCCGGCAGTGCGAGGCAGGTCTGTTCGATCTCGACGATACGGGCGAAGGGGGCAAGCTCCAGCCCCCAGCGCCGGGCGTTGTACATCTGCGCGGTGAGGCAGATATCGGCAAGATCGGGCGTGTCGGCGAAACAGAAGGGCGTATCGGTGCGGATCATCTGCTGGCAGGCGGTGAAGCCCTCGTGCATCCAGTGACGCATCCAGTCGATGATTTCGCTCTGCTCGTGGCCCATCTGCCTGAGCCGGCCCATCACGCGCGGGTTGTTGACCGGGTGGATGTCGAGCGCCACCTGGTGCGCCACGGCGAGGGTGCGGGCGCGTGCAAGCGGCTCGGCGGGCAGGAGCGGGGGGGCAGGGCGGAGCGCTTCGAGATAGTCGATGATGGCGAGGCTCTGGCTGAGGCAGGTGCCGTCGTCAAGCATGAGCGTGGGCACGGCGCATCCGGGATTGATCGCCACATATTCCGGTGCGCGCTGCGCGCCGGCGACCAGATCCACCGGCTCGATCTCGTGGGCGATTCCCTTGAGATTGAGCGCGATGCGCACCCGGAAGCTGGTGGTCGAGCGCCAGTAGGAGAAGAGCTTCATTTCACCCCCGGCGTACCGTCGAATTTCTTTTCGAGCCTTGCCCAGCAATCGATGTAATCGCTCTGCATCGGCGCCTCGTGGGCGGCGAAATGGGTCAGGTGCTGGGGAAAGCGGGTCTCGAACATGAAGGACATGGTGTTGTCGAGCTTCTCGGGCACAAGCTCCGCGTTTGATGCCGCTTCGAATGCCGTTTCGTCCGGCCCGTGCGGCAGCATCATGTTGTGCAGGCTCATGCCGCCGGGGACGAAGCCCTCGGGCTTGGCGTCATAGGCACCGTGGATATTGCCCATCAGTTCGGACATGATGTTCTTGTGATACCATGGCGGGCGGAAGGTGTCTTCGGCCACCATCCAGCGCTCGCGAAACAGCACGAAGTCGATATTGGCGGTGCCGGGCGTGCCGGAAGGCGCGGTGAGCACGGTAAAGATCGACGGGTCCGGGTGATCGAACAGGATCGCGCCCACCGGGGAGAAGGTGGAGAGGGCGTATTTCACCGGCGCGTAATTGCCGTGCCATGCCACCACGTCGAGCGGCGAGTGGTCGATATGGGTTTCGTGGAACTGGCCGCACCATTTCATCACCACGCGCGAGGGCGCGTCGCGGTCTTCGAACCAGGCCACCGGGGTCTTGAAATCGCGCGGATTGGCAAGGCAGTTGGCGCCGATCGGTCCGCGATAGGGCAGGTCGAATTTCTGCCCGTAATTTTCGCAGACAAAGCCGCGTGCGGGGCCTTCGGCAAGCTCCACGCGATAGACCAGCCCGCGCGGCAGGATGGCGATTTCGCGCGGCGCGATGTCGATCACGCCCAGTTCGGTGACAAAGCGCAGGCGGCCTTGCTGCGGCACCACCAGAAGCTCGCTGTCGGCGGAGGTGAAATACTCGTCCTGCATGCTTTCGGTGACGAGGTATATATGGCTGGCCATGCCCACCTGGGTATTGACATCGCCCGCCGTGGTCATGGTCCGCATGCCGGTGATCCAGGTGAGCGGCGCATCGCTCATGGGCAGCGGATCCCAGCGGTACTGGCCAAGGCTCACGCGGCCCGGGTCGATATCGGGCGCCGAGCGCCAATAGGGCACGGAAATGGGCGCAAACCTGCCCACATGCCTGACCGAAGGCCGGATCCGGTAGCACCAGGTGCGTTCGTTCTGCCCGCGCGGGGCGGTGAAGGCGGTGCCGGAAAGCTGCTCGGCATAAAGCCCATAGGCGCATTTCTGCGGGCTGTTCATCCCCTGCGGCAGGGCACCGGGCAGGGCCTCGGTCTCGAAATCGTTGCCAAAGCCGGGCATGTAGCCCGCAGGCTCGGTGCTGGTCATGGAAGCCTCCCTGTTCGCGGGGCGAGTGTATCGTTGCAACTGCAATGAGGTCAAGCGCCGCCATCCGGCTGCCTGCCCGGCGCCGGTTGCCTCACTGGCCCAGGCCCAGGGCCTGGAGATGGGCCACGCTGTCGCGCAGGCGCGAAAAGTCCCTGATCTCCACGATCAGGTGCGGCGCCGGGCCGCTTCCCTCCGGTCTCTCGGCAAGGGCGGCAAAGACTGCCTGCCAGTTCTCGCTGCCCTCTCCCGGCGGCCAGTGGCGGTCGGCAAGCCCGTCGCTGTCCTGCAGGTGCAGATGGGAAAGTTCGGCGCCCGCCGCGCGGATGAAGTCGGCTGCCGACGGTGCGCCGGCCACCCGGTGCGCCCAGAAGGCATGGCCGGTATCCACCGAGAGCTTCAGGGCCGGGCTGGCGGCGGATTCGACGACAGCGGCGCGCAGGGCTGGGTCGGTGTCCTTGATGTTTTCCAGCACCATCGTCACGCCCTGGTCCTCGCCCCGCCGGAGCGCCGGTGCGAGGGTATCGAGAATGGCTTCGATGCTGGCGCCGCGGCTGCGCGGTGTATTGTCGAGATTGCCCGCATCCCACAGGTCATAAGGCGAGTGGATCACCATCTGCACCGCTCCCAGCCGGTCGCAGACATCCAGCGCCGCATCGAGGCGGGCCTGCGCCACGGCTCGGATCTCGCGGTCGCGCACATCCAGTTCGAAGCCCGAATAGGGGCCGTGTATGCCCAGCCGCCCGTGCCAGCCGTCCAGCGCCTTCTGCGCCATCTCGATGAAGGGTCCCGGCGCGCGCAGGATGTCGGCGAGGGAGAATTCCGGCAGTTCCAGGTCGCGGTTCTTCTCGGCCAGCCAGTCGCGATGCGCGGGCAGGTCCAGTACCGATAGCTGGGCGCCGATCACCGGCAGCGCCGTCGCCATGGACTCAGCCCTCCGAGACCATCACCACGTCATACATGACCGGCTGGTAATCCTTGGCCAGGGCGAGGAATTTTTGCAGATAGGCCTGCATTTCCTCGCTGCGCTGCAGGGCCTGGAAATGCTCCCGGCTCTCCCACTGCATGTAATTGGCGATGCGGGTGCGCGCGTCGTTCACATGCACGGCGGCGGCGACGAAGCCCGGCTGCTTCGAGGCGAAGTCGTTGCAGGCCTCGGTGAGCAGGTCGATCAGCGCCTGACAGTCGGCTGGGGCCACCTCGAAGGTGCTGATGATGGTCTGATGGCCGGCATCTTTGCGTATATGCGGCATATATTCCTCCCTTTTTCGCCAGCTTACGGCGGAAAAGGAAGCCGGGGCAAGCGATTAGCCGCTGTCACCGGCAGACATGCACCGCGCAGGGCGCATGGCGCACCACCCGGGCGGCGGTCGAGCCCAGGAACCAGTCCTGAAGCCCCGGCCGGTGCGAGGCGATGACGATGCAATCCACCCCCTCGTCGCGGGCATATTCGAGGATCGAATGGCCCGGATGCCCGCTGATCACCACCGGCTCCACAGCTTCGGCGCCTTCCAGCGCTTCGGCCAGGCGCTTCTGGAGCTCGGCGCGGTTCGCCTCGATCTGCCCTTCCGGCAGGTACTGGGCCACATAAGCGGGCACTTCCTCCATGACATGCAGGGCGGTGATCTTCGCGCCCTCGTCGGCGAGGGTCCGGGCGACTTTCAGCGCCTCACCCACGTCGCGGTCATGGTCGAAGGCCACCGGAACCAGAATATGCTTGTACATGGCGCTTCTCCTTTTCCGAATGTTTCCCGAAAACAGGGCAATGATAGAGGTTGCGGGGCGGCGGCGCCATGAGGCAGGTCAAACCGGCGCCTGCAGCAGGATCGCGCGAAAGTCGTTGACATTGGTGCCGGTGGGGCCGGGGGCGAAGAGGTCGCCCAGCGCGTTGAATGCGGCCCAGCTGTCGTTGCCCGCGAGCAGGGCGGCGGGGTCGTGGCCCAGCGCGATGAGGCGGGCGGCGCTCTCGCCGTCGGCAAAGGCGCCGGCATTGTCCTCGCTGCCGTCGATCCCGTCGGTGTCGGCGGCCAGCGCCGCCCAGCCGGGCTGCCCCGCGCAGGTGAGCGCCAGCGAGAGCAGGAATTCGCCGTTGCGCCCGCCGCGCCCCTGCCCGCGCAGGGTGACGGTGGTCTCGCCGCCCGAGAGCAACACCACCGGGGGGCAGAAGGGGCGGGCGCGCGCCAGCACCTCCAGCGCGATCGCCCCGTGCATCTTTGCCACTTCGCGCGCCTCGCCCTCGATCCGGTCCGACAGGATCACCGCCGGGATGCCCGCCGCCTCGGCCGCGCTTGCCGCTGCCTCCAGCGACAGGCGGGCAGAGGCGATGATGCGCGCCGAGTGGCCCCGAAAGAGCGGGTCGCCCGGCTGCGGGGCGCGCGCACTGCGGATATGTTCAAGCACCGGTGCGGGCAGGTCGATCCCGTAGGCGCGTATTGCCGCGAGCGCCTCTTCGGCCCCCGTGCCATCGGCAAGGGTCGGCCCGGAGGCGACCTCGTGCGGCGCGTCTCCCGGCACGTCGGAGACGATCAGGCTGACCACCCGCGCGGGCGCCGCCAGCGCCGCCAGCCGCCCGCCCTTGATCTCGGAAAACTGCTTGCGGATCGCGTTCATGGCGCCGATCGGCGCGCCGGAGGCGAGCAGGGCCGCGTTCAGCGCCTGCTCGTCGGCGAGCGAGAATCCTGCCGGGGGGGCCGGCAGCAGCGCCGAACCACCGCCGGTGATCAGCGCCACGACCAGATCGTCGGGCCCGAGCCCGCTGACCGCCTCGCGGAGCGCCGCGCTGGCCGCAAGCCCTGCCGCGTCGGGCACCGGATGCGCGGCTTCCAGCACCCGGATGCGCGGGCAGGGGGTGGCGTAGCCGTAGCGGGTCACCACCACGCCCGAGAGCGGGCCGTCCCAGGCCGCTTCGAAGGCCGCCGCCAGCTGCGCCGCGCCCTTGCCCGCGCCCACCACCACGGTGCGCCCTTTGGGCCGCTCGGGCAGGTTGCCCTGCAGGATCCGCGCCGGGTCGGCCGCGGCAATGGCCGCATCGAACAGGCCGGTGAGAAAGGTCTTGTCCGCCGTGCTCACCATGGCGCTATCCGCCTGCCAGCGCGGTGTCGATGGCGCCGGCGAGCTTGCCCACCAGCTCTTCCAGCTGCGCGCTCTCCATGATAAAGGGCGGGGCCAGCAGCACATGGTCGCCATGCCTGCCGTCACGCGTGCCGCCCATCGGGTAGCAGATCAGCCCGGCCTCGAAGGCCGCGCGCTTGATTCGCCCGGCAATCCCGCGCGCCGGGTCGAAGGGGCACCTGCTCTCGCGGTCCTCGACCAGTTCGATCCCGCGAAACAGGCCGCGCCCGCGCAAATCGCCCACATGCGGATGATCGCCCAGCGCCTCCTTGAGGGTCGCCTCCAGCTCATCTCCCAGCGCGCGCACCCGCTCCACCAGTCCGCGCTCCAGAATCGCGCGGACCACCGCAAGCCCGGCCGCCGCCGCCACCGGGTGGCCCACATAGGTGTGGCCGTGCTGAAAGAACCCCGTCCCTTCGGCAATCGCGTCGTAGATCTCTCCCGAGCACAGCATCGCACCTACCGGCTGATAGCCCGCGCCCAGCCCCTTGGCGATGGTCAGGATATCGGGCCGAATCCCCTCGGCCTCGCTGGCAAACAGGTGCCCGGTGCGCCCCATGCCGCACATCACTTCGTCGAGGATCAAGAGCACCCCGTGGCGGTCGCAGATCTCGCGGATGCGGGCAAAATAGCCGGGCACGGCGGGCACCGCGCCCAGCGTCGCCCCCACCACCGGCTCGGCGACGAAGGCCATGACGCTGCCGGTGCCCAAGCGCTGGATCTCGGCCTCCAGCTCATCGGCCACGCGCCGCCCGTATGCCTCGAGGCTCTCGCCCGCGCCGCGATCGGCGTATTCGTAGCAGGGCGCGATGTGGTGCATCTCCACGAGCATGGGGCCGAACTGGGCTCGCCGCCAGGCATTGCCGCCGGTGGCCAGCGCGCCGAGTGTATTGCCGTGGTAGCTCTGGCGCCGGGCGATGACATGGCGGCGCTGCGGCTCGCCCTTTTCCACGAAATACTGGCGCGCGAGCTTCAGTGCCGCTTCCACCGCCTCGGAGCCGCCGGAGACGAGATAGACCCGCTCAAGCCCCTCCGGCGCGTGCGCCGCCAGCAGATCGGCCAGCGCCTCGGCCGGCTCGGAGGTGAAAAACCCGGTATGGGCAAAGGCCACCCGGTCGAGCTGCGCCTTCACCGCCGCCGTGACCTCCGGGTCGCCATGGCCCAGGCAGGAGACCGCCGCGCCACCGGAGCCGTCGAAATAGCGCTTGCCGGTGCTGTCGATCAGGTAACAGCCCTCGCCGCCTGCCGCCACTGGCGGCTGGCTGTGGCAATTCCGGTGAAACAGGTGACTCATGGCTCAGGCCCTTTCCAGGCTTTCCGGGGTGAATCCTGCCGCCTCCGCCCGTGCCACGAAGGCGGCGACCGAAGCGGCATTGTCCGCATAGGGGGTGCCATCCGGCTGGAGATAACTGTTTTCGAAGCCGATCCTCACCTGCCTGCTGCCCTCGGCAAGTGCTGCAAGCAGGCAGTCGTGTTCGCGCGGACCAAAGGCGCAGAGACTCCAGTGGAGCCCATGCGTACGGGCAAGCTGCGCAAGCGGCGCGACTTCTTCGGGCCGGGCCTCGCGCGGCGGATCATAGCGGCCCAGCACGAACAGCACCTCGCAGGCCGCCTCCGCCAGCCATCCCCGCCCGCGCCAGTCCAGCAGCAGCGCGAGGTCGTCGCGGTCATAAAGGATGTGCTGAAGCCGGGTGCCCTGCGTGGCGGCCTGCCGGTAGAAGCGGCGGGCAAGCCCGGGATCGTGCCCCATTTCGCGCACCGCGACACTGGCCCAGCCGGGCTTCAGAGCGGTGAGCACGGCAAGCTGTGCGGCCACATCGTAGCGCCCGGCGGCCTCGGTGGTAACCTGAATGGCCAGGCCTGGCACCGCGCGCCCGACGGCTTCCATCGCCGCCCGGTAGCGGGCCGGACCGAGCGAATGGCCCCCGTCCGCGTCGCGCACATGCAGATGCAGAGCCCCCGCGCCCAGCGTCGCACAGGCGCGTGCCGTGGCCGCGATTTCGCCCGGGGTCAGCGGCACTCGCGTGTGCACCGCCTTGCTCAGCCGCGCCCCGTTCGGGGCCAGCATCAGGCAAAAGGGGGCTTTGCGGGAAACGGTCATTTCCGACTCGCGCGGTCATTTCGCAGCCACGTTTGGCAAAGAGTTGACAGCTGTCAACCCGGAGTTTCGCGCGGGCGGCAAAAGGCCGGGAGAAACCGCCTTTTGCCATCGGGGCCGTCTTTTCGGGCGTGCGGCGCCGGGCGGAGGGCGCGGCGTTCCGATAATGGGAACAATTCGGGGTCAGGATGTAACGCATTTTCTTGATTGCAAGGTCGATTCACAGAAACATCTGGACAGGCCGCGAGGAATCCGGCAGTAACGAGGGCAGTTTTGGTAAAGAAAGTTTACCAATCTGGGCCTGCAGACGCCAATACCTGGCTGCTTGGCATGAATCGTTCCAATGGGAACAAGGGAGGAAAGTGATGAATATCAAACTGATCGCCGCTGTTGCGTCCATCGCGCTGGCCGGTGGGGCCGCCAATGCGCAGACCACCATCGAGATGACCGCCGCCTTTGGCAAGAACCTGCCGATTCTCGGCACCGCGGGCATCGAGTTCGTCGAGCGCATCAATGCCATCTCCGACGAGGTGGAATTCGAGCATTACGATCCGGGCAAGCTGGTGCCGACCTTCGAGGCGCTGGACGCGGTGTCCAACGGCTCGGTCGATGCCGCCTTTGCCGCCTCGGGCTACTGGCAGGGCAAGATCACCGCCGCCAGCCTGTTCTCCGCCGTGCCCTTCGGCCCGGAAGCGGGCGAATTCATGGGCTGGATCCTCTATGACGACGGCGCCAAGTACTGGCAGCAGATGTACGACATGAACGGCTACAACGTCCGTGCGCTGCCCTGCGGCGTGATCGCGCCGGAGACCTCTGGCTGGTTCAAGAACGAGATCAACTCGGTCGAGGATCTCAAGGGGCTCAACATGCGCTTCTTCGGCCTCGGCGCCAAGGCGATGGAGAAGCTCGGCGTCTCCACCTCGCTGCTGGCCGGCGGCGACATCTTCCCGGCGCTGGAGCGCGGGGCGATCGACGCCACCGAATTCTCGATGCCGCGCATCGACGAGCGCCTGGGCTTCTACAAGATCGCCAAGTACAACTACTTCCCCGGCTGGCACCAGCCCGCGACCCTGTTCGAGCTGCTGATCAACAAGGACGTCTGGGAAGACATCGGAGAAACTGCCCAGAAGCAGATAGAGACTGCCTGCCTGGCGACCTTCGCCACCACCTTTGCCGAAGGCGAAGCCACCAACTACGCCGCGATGGTGCGCAATGTCGAAGAGCACGGCGTGATCATCAAGCAGTGGACGCCGGAGATGCTGGATGCCTTCGAAGGCGCATGGAACGAGGTGGTCGAGGAGCTCAAGGCCGAAGACGCCTTCTTCGCCGAGGTCTGGGACGATCTGCAGGAGTACCGTGCCGGCTACAAGGTCTGGACCATGAACTACCTGCCGCGCAATCGCTGAGGCAGGACAAGCGCGGGGCGCGTGGCGGCCGGCCCGGCCGGCGCGCGCCCTTGCGTCGGGCGGTGCCCGGCGCCGGGCCTGAAGGGCGAGAGCGCCAGCATGGGTCCTTTGCCCTTTTCCCGGTCGGAATGCCTGCCGGGAAAAGCGCCAAGTGCTCAGGGCCAAGTACTCAGGGAGGGGCTGATGACAGGGCAGAACGGCGGAGCCGATACCGAAGGCGTGCCGAGCCTGGAGGAGGTGATCGCGGTCACCGATCCGGGCGAGATCGGACGCGAGGAACACACCATCTTCGACAGGTTCGTGATCCAGGTGGGCAATGTCTTTGCCTGGCTGTTTCCGATCCTGATGATCGCTATCGTCGTCCAGGTGGTGATTCGCAAGATGGGTCATAACCAGGCTTGGCTCGACGATCTGCAATGGTGGCTTTACGGGGTGTCGATGATGGTCGGTTTTGCCTATGCCATCACCACCAACAGCCATGTGCGGGTGGATATCTTTCACGCCGGATACAGTCGCGAGAAACAGGCGCGGATCGAGCTTTTCGGGCTGGGCTGGCTGCTGCTCACCTTCCTCGCGATCCAGGGCGACATCTTCATGCACTACGCCTATGCCTCCTGGCAGGTCGGCGAGATTTCCGACAGCCCCACCGGACTGCACGGGATCTACATGCTCAAGATGTTCCTGGTGGCGCTGTTCGTGCTCGGGATCATCGCCACGCTGAGCGCCATGTGGCGCTATCTGCGCCGGCTGGGGCGGGCGCAGCTCTTCTGGCTGATCGTCGCCGGCCTGCCGGCCTTTGTCTTCGCCGCCCAGCGCCTCGCCCATTATGTGCTGTGGTGGTATGTGCGCCTGAGCCAGCCGGACCTTCCCGCCCGCAAGATCAACCGCCAGCCAATCATGGATAACGCGCTGTGGATCGGCCTTGCCGCCATCGCGCTCCTGCTGGCCATCAGCTATATCGCCGCGCGTCGGCACCGCGGTCAGGAGGGCCGGTAAATGCAGATTCTGAGTGCAATGGGCCAGATCATGGACCTCAACCACTGGCTGGTGGCGGGGATGTTCCTGATGTTCATCGTGATGCTGTTTCGTGGCATCCCGGTGGTCTATTCGCTGGTGGGGGTGGCGCTGATCTTTTCGCTCTTCGCGGTCTTCGTGCTGGACCCGAACAAGAACCTGATCAACGAATACATCCACTACAAGCGCACCGGCATCACCTACAAGAAGCTCTTTGCCACGGCCGGGCGCTTCTTCGGCCAGACCATCGAAAACCCGGTGCTGGTGGCGCTGCCTATGTTCATCTACATGGGGCTGATGCTGGACCAGTCCGGCGTGGCGCAGACCATGATGCGCTCGATGCAGAAGCTGTTTGGCGCGCTCCGGGGCGGGCTGGCGCTGACCGTGATGCTGATCGGCATCATTCTTGCCGCCTCCACCGGCGTCATCGGCGCCTCGGTGGTGCTCCTGGGCGTCATGGGCATCCCGACGATGATGAAACAGGGCTATGCCAAGCCGATCGCCACCGGCACCATCGCCGCATCGGGTACGCTGGGCATCCTGATCCCGCCCTCGATCATGCTGGTGATCATGTCCGACCAGCTGGCGATCAGCCTGGGCGACCTGTTCATGGGGGCGCTGTTTCCGGGCCTGCTGCTGGGGGCGCTCTATATCGCCTATATCGTGATCTACGGGCTGGTCCGCCCCGACGCCATGCCCCTGCCCGAGCAGCGCGAGAGCGTGAGCTGGCGCGCGGTGCTGGATGTGGTGAAATCGGTGGTGCCCCCCTTCGGCCTGGTGGTCCTGGTGCTGGGTTCGATCTTCTTCGGCATCGCCACCCCGACCGAGGCCTCGGGGCTGGGCGCGCTGGGGGCGACGCTGCTGGCGCTGGCCTCGCGCAACCTCAGCTTCAAGGTCTTCAAGGACGTGATGCGCCAGACGCTCAATACAGGCGGTTATATCGTCGGCATCTTCATCGCCGCCAATTTCTTCTCCTTCATCCTGCGCCGCTTCAATGGCGACGAGATCATCGAGAGCCTGATGCTGGGCGCCTTCGACAACCCATACATGGTGATCGGCTTCATCCTGTTCGTCATCTTCCTGCTCGGCTTCCTGCTGGACTGGATCGAAATCACCCTGATCATCATGCCGCTGATGCTCCCGGTGATCGAGGGTCTGAACATCCCGGTCAATGGCTTCGGCGCGGTGGAGCAGCCCTCGGTCGTGTGGTTCGCCATCCTGGTGGCGGTGACCCTGCAGACTTCCTTCCTCACGCCACCCGTGGGCTTTGCGCTGTTCTACCTCAAGGGGGTCTGTCCGCCAGGCATCAATCTCGGCCATATCTACAAGGGCATCATCCCCTTCGTGCTGTTGCAGATTACCGGGCTGCTCGTGGTGTTCTACTGGCCGGAGCTGGTCACCTGGTTGCCAGCGGTCGCCTACGGGAACTGAATACGGAGGTGGGCAGGATTGCCCACCCCACCCTTTGCGGCTATCAGGGGCCGGGTTCTGCAAGGGCCAAATACTGCAAGGGATACGGCAATGGCAAAATGCGCATTTCTCGGCCTCGGCGTCATGGGCTACCCCATGGCCGGCCACCTCGCCGCCAGGGGTCACGAGGTCACTGTCTACAACCGCACCGCCGCAAAGGCGGAGAAATGGGTGGCCGAGCATGGCGGGCAGGCCGCCCCCACCCCGCGCGAAGCCGCCGAGACGGCCGAATTCGTGCTCTCCTGCGTGGGCAATGACGACGACCTGCGCGCGGTCTGTCTCGGCCCCGACGGGGCCTTTGCCGGCATGGGCGAAGGAACGACCTTCATCGATCACACTACCGTCTCCGCGAAGGTCACCCGCGAACTGCACGAAGTCGCCGCCGAGGGCGGCATCGCCTTCGTCGATGCACCCATATCCGGCGGCCAGGCGGGGGCGGAAAACGGCGTGCTTTCGATCATGTGCGGCGGCGAGGAAGCGGCCTTCGAGCGCGCATTGCCGGTGATGCAGGCCTATGGGCGCTCGATCCGGCGGATGGGCGAGAGCGGCGCCGGGCAGCTGACCAAGATGGTCAACCAAATCTGCATCGCCGGCCTGCTGCAGGGCTTGGCCGAGGGCCTCCACTTCGCCGAAAGGGCCGGCCTCGACGGGCGCGCGGTGATCGAGGCGATCTCCGGCGGCGCTGCCGGCTCCTGGCAGATGTCCAACCGCTACGAAACCATGCTGGATGACCACTACGATCACGGCTTTGCCGTGGACTGGATGCGCAAGGATCTGGGTATCTGTCTGGCCACCGCCGATGAAAACGGTGCCAGCCTGCCGGTCACCGCCCTGGTCGATCAGTTCTACAAGGACGTGCAGAAGATGGGAGGGGCGCGCTGGGACACTTCGTCCCTTCTCAAACGCCTGCGCGCCATGGGATAATCCCGGGCAAACCCGCCCTAAAGGAGGGAGCCATGCGCAGACTCGCAATCCTGGTACTGCTGCTGGTCGCCAGCACGGCCACGGCACAGACCGTCCCGCTACATGGCAATTGGTGCGGTATCGGCTATTCGGGCGGCAACCTGCCCTATCCGGCCCCGCCTACCGACCCGCTCGACGCCGCCTGCATGCGCCATGATATCTGTACCGCCTATCAGGGCCGCTTCGACTGCGGATGCGACCTCGGCTTCATGGTCGAGCTGCGCAATACCCGCTGGCCCAATCCGGGCCTCGCCGAAAAGGCCCGCGCCATCTATGAAGCGATCGGCATGATCCCCTGCGCCAGCCCCGAAGGCTATGCGCAGAAAATGGGCCTCGTGGCCGGCGACTGGACCGGGGATGTGCTCTCCGGACGTCAGGCGCCCTGGCAGATAATGAACCGGCTTTCACACCTTGCCTCCGACGGATTCTCCTACGCCGGATGGTAGGCCGCTTCTCCTTGCCGCTCGGGCCGAGGGTCGCACGGAGACCGTCCCTGCGCGGCCCCGATCTTTGCAGAAATCGCCCGGCCTGAGCAGTATGCTATCCCCGCCGCGCCTCCAGTGCCAGGCGCTGGCGGGCGATCTCCTCGTTCCTGGCCGCGCGCAGATTGTCGCGCAGGGACGCGGCAACATAATCCAGATGCGCTTCCACCGCCGTTCGTGCTGCTTCCGGGTCCCGCGCCTGCAGGGCGGTATTGATCGCTCGGTGCTGACCCAGCAATTCGCAGCGGGTGGTGCGCTGGGCGAACATGATCCTGCGGTTGTAAAACACCCCCTCGCGCAGCAGGTCATACATCGAGCGCATCATGTGCAGCATTACCACATTGTGACTGGCCTCGATGATCGCCATATGGAACTCGGCATCGAGCCGCGCACCTTCGCCACTCTCTGCCGGCTCGCGGGCTCGTCCTTCCGACTGCTCCTCCGCCTGTCCGGCAGCTTCCATGCGCCGGAAGATCGTGTCGATCACCTTCAGATCGCTGTCCGATCCCAGTCGCGCCGCCCGCTCGGCGGCCAGCCCCTCCATATCGCGGCGAAAGGCCAGCGAGTCGAATACCGCCTCGTCATGAGTGGCAAACAGCTGCACCAGCGCCGGGGCAAAGGCCGAGCCCAGCACATCGGCGACATATACTCCCGAGCCGGCGCGTGCCTCCAGCAGACCCCGCTCGCGCAGAGTCCCCAGGGCTTCGCGCAGGGAGGGGCGCGAGACCCCCAGCTTTTCGGCCAGCTCGCGCTCGGGCGGGAGCCGGTCGCCCGGGCGCAGCAATCCGCGCAGGATCAGTTGCTCGATCTGGCGCACCACCGCCAGGGAAAGTTTTTCCGCCTGAACCTTCCTGAATGGCATCCGGCCCCTCCCGATTGGTCAGATAATATGACCAGGCGGACGCAGGCACAATGTCAAACAGCCCGGCGGCCCTAGCCATTCGGGCGAATGATGATCTCGACCCGGCGATTCTGCATCCGTCCCTCGGCGGTCAGGTTCGAGGCTACCGGCTGGTCTTCGCCCATGCCGATGGTGGTTATCCGGGAGGAGGGCACCCCGTTGGTGATCAGGATCGCCGCCACCGCCGCGGCGCGCCGGCGCGACAGCGAGAGATTGTAGGTTGCATCTCCTACATTGTCGGTATGACCCACCACCTGGATGGAGGAATTCGGGTAATCCAGGAGATTCCGTGCCAGTGCGGCAATGTCGCGGCGCAGGGCGGGGGCGACCGTGGCGCTGTCGGTGGCGAACAGGATGTCGTTTGGCATGGTCACTACCAGTTCGGAGCCGGTATTGACCACCCGCACGTCATCGCCCATGGCCCGGCGCAGGTCGCCGGCCTGACGGTCGAGTTCCTGGCCGATGGCGCCGCCTATGATGCCGCCCAGGGCCGCGCCGACGGCGGTGGTTCCCAGATCGGCATTGGGGCGCGTGGCTCCTATCAGCCCGCCGATTGCCGCGCCGATGGCGGCACCGTTATTCTGGCGGGGGCCGGTTTCGCTGCAGGCACCCAGGACAAAGGCGCTGACGGTCAGGGCGACGAGCGGTTTCTTCAGGGGAATCATCTTGGCTCTCTCTTGTTGAGGTTATGGTTGGAAGATGCTTAGCGCATATGTGCCTGTTATCGAATATCAATGCCAGGCGTGGGGGGTAAATCGTCGGGCTGGCATGGCTGGCAGAAATCAGCCGGTTGGCGCAGGATCATTTTCCTTCTCCCGCGCCTCCAGCCGTGCCGATTCCCAGGCGAGGATCGCGCGCTTGACCGGCAGGCCCCAGTGATAACCCCCGAGCCCGCCGGACTTGCGCAGCACCCGGTGGCAGGGGATAAGGAAGCTGACCGGATTGCGCCCCACCGCGCTGCCCACGGCACGCATGGCGCGCGGCTTGCTCACGGCGGCGGCGATTTCGCTGTAGGTGGTCACATGGCCCGAGGGGATCGCCAGCAGCGCCTCCCAGACCTTGATCTGAAACGGCGTGCCCGAAAGGTGCAGATCGACCCGCCCTGAGCCGCCAAAGGCCGCGTCCACCCAGCCTGCCAGCGCGCCCGGATCGTGGCGAAAGCGCGCCTCGGGCCAGCGCGCGGCAAGGTCCGCTCGCGCCGCTTCCTCGCCCATCCCGCCGGCAAAGGCCAGCCCGCAAAGCCCCCGCCCGGTGCCCATGGCCACGACCGGGCCGAAGGGGCTCGGGAAGCTGCCGGTGGCGATTTCCAGCCCGGCGCCCCCGCGCGCCCATTCGCCGCGGCTCCTCGCCCCCCACCGGACCCACCGGCCCCGCCGCCGCCCTCCGCCCGA
>JALTZY010000116.1 GCA_027045905.1 Paracoccaceae bacterium | reverse complement strand
GTCGGGTCGGTGGCAGCCCCGCCGCCGCCATGTCTCCTTGGCGGGGTCAGAGGGTTGGTTTTGCCTTCCCGCATCCGCCGGCGCATCGCGTCCGAGGCCGCACCATAGGAGGCAATGTCAATCCCACGCTGAAGCCGCTTGTCGACCGGGAGATTGTCGGCCAGTCGCGCGGCCTCGTCCGCCGCTGCAGAGATCGGGCCTTTCAGGTCCAGCCCGGCCAGCGATTGCCCATGTTCGAACGCCTTGCGCAGCTCTTCCTTCAGCGCCTCGGAGACGTTCATCGTGGCCAGCGTCTCTTCAAAGGCCCTCCGCTCGGCATCGGCGCGCAGGCGGGCGACCTCGGCGCTGCCCTCGCCATGGCGTTTGATCGCCTCCTGCAGCGCGTTCTCGCGCTCGAGCTTGGCCAGCAGATCCTCGGCTGACCGGGTCTGGGCATCCGCCTCCTGCCGGGTCTGGACGTATACGCCATAAACCCGCGCCATTGCCGCCCGCTCGCGCTCCTTGGTCCGGGCGAGGAACTCGGCCCCGCGCTGGCGCGAGGCCACATATTCGGCCCATGCGTTCTGCCCGCTCTTCGCCGCCGCTTCGTCAGCTGCCTGCAGCTCGCGCAGGCGCAGGATCTGTTCGGCGATGAGCCGCAGGCGCTCGTTTTCCGCCTCGCTGACCCCATCCACCGCCTCGGAGGCCGCGCGCACTGCCTTGTAGGTGCGCTCCCAGGCGGCGATCTGCTTTTCCACCGAGGCATTGGCGGTGGCGTCAAGCTCGCGATATGCCGCCATGACCGGCTCGATGATGCGGCGGCGCTCCATACGCCTGGCGCCGATTACCGGATCTCCAATGCCGAACTGATCAGCGACAAGGCGCATCCGGTAGGCCGCATTTTCTTGCCTCATCGGGGCGATAAGGTGCTGCCCTGCCTTTGCCGCGCCGATCAGGGCTTCGCGCCGCTTCACCTCGGCCAGCGCCAGCAGGTATTCGCGCGCCTGCGACGTGCCGGTGCCGAAGCGCTCCGCGATGCTGCCGGTGCTGCCCCCGGCCTCATCGACGATGGCGCGGTAATCCTCGACCGCGCTGCCGAGCTGCTCGACGGCATCGGCAAAGGTCTCGGCCTGTTCGGTGGCGCCGGTGAGCCAGTTGATCATGGCCGCGCCGGCGGCGATGCCGCCAATGGTGATCAGGTTGATCGGGCTGAGCAAGCTCATGAAGGCCGAGCCGAGCGCCTTGGCCGCGCCCGCCGCCCCCATCGGGCCGATCACCTGGGTGATCTGGGTGCCCTGCTGGATCGCCAGCTGCAAGGGGTTCTGGCCCGCCATCAGCATCATGCCGATATCGTTGAACTGGGCGGTGAGATTGCCGATCTGGGCGGTGGTGCGCCGGCTCACCGCGTCGAGTTCGCGCCCGGCTTGTGCCGCCGCCCGCTCCCCCGCCGCGAGCGCTTCGGCCGCGCCGGCCGCCTGCTTCTGAGCCGCGCTCATCTGCCGGCCGCCGCGCTGGCCCTTGCGCCCGGTTTCCTCGGCCGCGATCCCGGCCTTGTTCAGTTCGCGGGTGATCAGCTTCAGCGCCGCTTGCGCCTGCTTGTCGCCTTCGACACTCAGCAGAATGCTTGCCTTGAAGCTCATTTCAATCCCCGTTCATCGCCGCCTTTGCGCCCGCCTCGATCACGCGGATATCGGCCCAGAGCGCCGGCGTGGCCTCGATCCCGGCAAGTTCCAGCCCGGCCTGCGCCCCGGCATAATCCAGCCCCAGCGCCAGCATCCCGCCCATGCCCGCCACCATGCGCCACTGGCCGGCAATGGCGAGAAAGGCCTCGACCGTGGCCGCATGTTCGGGCCAGACGCCGTTGGTTGCATCCTCGACCGGGCGCACCAGGGCGGGGTCGATCCCCCAGCGGCGCGCATCGGCCTGCGCATCGTCCTCTTCGTGCGCGGTCGGGGCCATGAGCTCGCCCTTTGCCCAGGCGCGCCCGGCCCATGTCAGTTTTTTGCCCGTTCCCCGACGGCCGCCGCGACATAGGCCTCCATCAGCGGCCCGAGCACGAAGGGCAGGTCCAGAAGCCGGTCGCGCAGCCGGTCGTTGTAGGGAACTTCCTTGCCGTCCTCGCCCACCACATCGCCGATATGCACGATCGCGTGACGCAGGAAACCGGCGCCGGCATCCCCTTCCTTTTCCTTCTCGAGGATCCGCTTGCGCTCCTGCTCCTCGATGTAGCGGAAGCGCACCTCGAGGCTCTGCTCCTCGAAGCCGCCATCGGTGGGCACCCTGATCGGCACCCGGCGGGAAAACTCGATCTTGTCAGCGATCCTGAACATGTCTGTCCTTTCAGTATCAGGTGAGAACAAGGGTCCACTGGTCATTGCCCGAGCTGGGCAGCGGCACCATGCGCAGCGGCCATTCCTTGATGTCCTGGGCGTTTTCGAGCCCCTGCGGGCGCTGCATCTGCGCGGTCGGGATCGAGAGCGTGGAGATCGCGCCGGTAGCGGTGCCATGCACCAACGATACCGCCACGGTGCTTTGCGCCGAGGCCAGCGAGAACGGGTCGAAGGTCGTGAGCGGCACCGCTTCCACCGTGGTCTCGAACACCTCGGCCTTGTCGGTGATCAGCACGCTTTCGGAGCCGATCAGGAAGCGGTTTTCCACCTGGTTGCCGAGGTCGAGGCTGGCCGAGCGCATCACGAAGGACGTGCCGCCCATGGTGAAGGTCGGGGTGTTGGTGGTGGTCGCCACCAGCGGCTTCTTGAAGGCCGTGAAGGAAGGCGTCGGGCGGGTCACTTCCGAGGGCGTGCTGAACAGGCCGGTGAACTCGAACTCCAGATAGGGAATGCCCTGCGCGCCGATCCTGATCGTGCAATTGCCGCGCGCGCCCAGCAGCACATAGCGCGTCGAGCCGATCCACAGATGGAAGGTCAGGCTCTCGTGGCTGTCCGTGATCGGGTTGTAGGTGACCGAGGTGGAGGCGACGATGGTTTCCGCCACCGCGCAGGCGCGAAGGAGCGGCCCCCAGGCCGGCGCGGTGCCGGCGGTGCCGGAGGGAGCCATTTCGACCTTGAAGGAGAGCTTGGAGTGCAGCTCGGTCGGGATCGTCGCCTGCGCGCCCAGATACGGGGTCTCCAGATCGCGGCTGACATCGTTGCCTTCCATCGGGGTGAGCCGCACATCGGTGGCCAGCACCGCATTGGCGGAGCCGGTGGGGCTGGGGTCGGAGCCGTAAGAGCTTTCGATCTCGGCCAGCAGGATCTTCGAACGCCATTTGATGGCCATTTACGAGCCCTCCTTTTTCGGGGTGGCGGGGGAGGTGCTGCCCTTTTTCGCGGGCTTCTTCGCACCCGGCTTCGGGGCGGGTTTCAGGGTGCCGTCAGCCGTGCGGATGTAAGAGCCGCCGCTGGACGGCAGGGGATGGGAGACATTGCTCATGGCGTTACCCTCAGCTGGTCGGTGATGGAGAAATCGAGCTGGTAGACCAGAGTGCCGTCCTGCATGCTCACGAGGCCCGCGCGAGCCAGGCGAAAGACGCCGATCTCGTCATTCGGCCCCCAGCCGACAATGGCCTGGATCACATCCATGATCAGCGTCTCGGCATCGTCCAGCACCCGGTCGCCGGTGGCAGAATGGCTGCGGATGGTCAGCACCACGCCGATCACCTGCTCGAAGATCTGGGTGAAAAAGCCGGTCGAACTCTCGCCATGGCCGCCGGTCATGCCGATGCTCAGCACATGCGCGGCCGGGGTCACCTGCGGCAGCTGGTTGCGGCGCATGAGATCGGCGAAATCGGCCGCGCCCTGGACCCGGCCGGTGAGATCGCTCACCTTCGCTTCCAGGCGGGTGATCACATCGGCGATCATCAGATGAACCCCTTGAGATTGTCTTCGGTGAACGGCCGGTCGCGATCGGTCATCCGCGCGCCTGTGCCGCCGGTCTCGGCCGATGCCACGCCGGCCACCTCGAGCCGCACCTTGCCGCTGGCGATATCGCCCAGCAGCGCCATGGCGGTCTTGTAATCGGCTTCAATCTTGGGGTCCGGCGCGGCCGGGTGCAGCTTCCAGATGGCGATGGCCTCGGCGATCTCGCTGATCAGCTTGGGCACGCTGTCAAGCGGCAGGGCGTAGCGGGTGGCGAGGTAGCCGTCGATGACCGCTTCGGCGCCTTCGATGGCGGCCGCAACCACGGTGCTGTCGATCAAGCCCGTGGCCGGGGTCGCGCGATCGGTGAGCAGCACCAGCATGCGCTCCCCATAGCGGTCAATCAGGTCTGCCTCGGTCGTATAGGCCACTTTGGCGGCTCCGGTTCAGGTGTTGGCTCTGGGCGGCGGCAGGTCCGAAGACCAGCCACCGCCCCTCTCGGGGGGGGATCAGTCGCCGGCGGGCGCGGGGGCAGGCGCGCCCGGCAGCTCGATTTCGATATTGGTCACGATCAGGCGCGGCTCGGCGCGGATCGCGGTGATCTGCGCCTTGCTCAGCTGATCGAGCGGGATGTCGGTCCCGTCCGGGGTGAACAGGCGCCCGGCGCGGCGGAAGCCGCCCTCGGGGCCGATGACACGAATGCCGGGGACGGTTTCGGGGGCGGTTTTGGCCTTGGACGATCTTGCCATTGCTCAGCCCTCCCTTATGCCAGCCACGGCACGACCAGCAGTTCCGCCGTGCCCTTCCAGACATTGGTGGCCCCGCTCGCGTCACGCTCGGCATTGAGGATTTCCAGCGCCGCGCCTTCCAGCGACGGCGGCACCACCAGCAGGC
>JALTZY010000115.1 GCA_027045905.1 Paracoccaceae bacterium | reverse complement strand
TTCCTCGGCCATCTGCCAGATCGTGGCGTCCTCCTTGGCCAGGCATTCGAGAACCACCCGCCTTGTCACCTTGTCGAGCGGCATCAGGCGCAGCTGGCGCACTTCGACGTGTTCGATCCCGTCCTCGATGTTGGTCGGAAAATCGAAGGGGGCCAAGAGCACCGAGAGGTCAAACCGGCGAAAGGGTACCTTGTCGCCGCCGAACTCAAACCCGAGCAGATCACGCGCAAGGAATTTTGCCATCTGCGCCCGGCTTTCCCGATCCCTGGCGACGACCTCGATGACACCGGTGTCGGGTTCATAGGTCATCGCCGCCTCGAATACCGGCCGATAGGCCCGGCGCACCAGCCTGCCCCTATCAAAGGCGAGCAGCGAATCCGGCAACCCCTCGCGATACACGACGACCTGGATCAGGCGGCAATCCTCGCCATCGAAGGTCGGCCGCACCCGCTCGAACACGTCCACGTGAATGTTCTGCGTTCCAAACTGCTGACGCAGCGCATCCCTGAACGCATCCAGGGAAACCGCATCCCTCTGGGCGGTGCAGCCGGCCTTGCCCTGAAATCCGTCCCAGCTGCGTCCACGCCGCCGCTCGTCGGTGAAGCGGACCTCTTCAGCCCTTTGGAACGCGTCCTGCCGGTTGAGGAATATCCACAGCGCCCGGTCATGACCATTCGCGAGCTGCTCGAGATGGTCGCGATCCTTGGTGACGCTGAACAGCGCCACCTGCCCGGCATCATCGGCCATCTTGCTGACGCGCTCAGCGTCCGCCACGACCTGCGCCCTTGCGACATCATCCATGCTGTCGACCGCCTGCAAGAGGGGCTCGATGATGGCTGGCTCGGGCTCGTCCCAGTTGACCGGCGTCGGCAGGGTGATGCCCGTGGTGTTGAAATAGTCCCGCAGAGATCCAGCGGGTGTGTTGCGGATGAAGGTCTTGACCGACGCCATACTGCTCTCCTCTCGGCTGATTCCGTTTTCGGCTGATCTGCTAATCAGCGTATTTAAAGAGATCGCCAAGTCAACCGAAAAATTACGCATATCCGCGAATTTGCGGATTAGCTCGGTTGCTAGTGGAAAAGCGACCGCTGGCCGATTCGTGTCGTGAGCAACCCCAGCTTCAGGAGGCGAATGCGGGCCGCTTCAGCCGATACCGCGAAGCACTCCTTCACCAGCCTGACCAGTTCGCCCGCATGTTCCGACTCGTGGTGGACGTCGGCGTGAAGCCCGCGCGGCCCGCAATAGTCGGACACAACACGTCGGACATATGTCGCCGGCATCAGGATCGCGCCGCTGACATAGCCGGCCTGCCATTCCATCCAGTCGACTTTCGGGGCGTTGAGGATGTCGTCCCGCTTCGAGATCGCCTTGTTCTCATCCGGGCCGCGCTCGAAAAGCCCCCCGCTGGCGAACTTTTCTGCCCAGAGGTGGCCGTGGAACTTCACATGGCCGAACTCGTGGGTCAGCGTGGTCCGGAACCGGTTCTCCCGCCGCACGTCGTTGGAAAGGCGTTCTGAAATCGAGACCTTCGGCCCGCGGTCGGGGAAAAACTCGGTTACCCCCTCGACATCGGGGCCGTATTTCGACAGGTCTGCATAGGGGTCGAGATCGGCGTCATGCTGCTCGATCAACACCGTGAGGTCATCGGTTTCGATCGGAAAACTCACCTTGCCATGGCGCGCTTCCAGTAGCTTGCGCACGATTCGCTCGCACTCCGAATCCAATTCCTTTTCCGCATAATAAGGGCGCAGAGAAAAGCGTCCCGTGTCGTCTGGGATCATCCTCAATGTTTGGCGGCCTTCCTATTTCTTGAGCGTCTTTCTGAAATTGGCAAAGGCCGCCACGACCTTGTCGGGATCGGTCGCCTGGGACCGCAGATCGTCGGGGAGCCTGCCGGCAAGCGCGAACAGGTAGTCTTCGGGAATGTTCAGGATGCTCGCGAACTGCCCGATCAGATGCCCCGAGCTCGGGTTCCTGCGGTCATGCTCGATGTCGTTGAGGTACTGGGGTGAAATCGACCCGCTGCCATCCTCTTTCTGCACCCTGGCCGCCAGTTCCTTCTGGCTCATGCCAAGATCCTTGCGCGCCTTGGAGATCGCTTGACCGAATGTCATTGCTTCTGGGGGCATCTCGGCTCCAACTCTCCATGCCAATCCGCTTGTTCGCGGATATGCGAAGTGTTACGATCAAGAGCCGGAAAGATCAAGAAATGTATTTCAGTCGCCAATATACCCAGTCAGCCCTTCACAGTGGGATCACCCGGTATTGTCGCGCAAGCGCAGCCCGAAATTTCCAGAATTCACCTGTCCGTTTCATTGCACCCGGAGGCATGCGTGATTGAGCAGATCCCCTTCGTTACCCGAAACCCTATCTCGGGGGCCTACCGTCAGGTAACGGATGACATGCTGGCGGCGGCGTATCTGGTGCCCGAACCCCGCGCGTTCGATATTGGCGCCGCCATCGCCGCCGATAGCCACCCTTGGGCGGAAAGCCTGCGCCATGCCCCGGCGGAAACGACAGCGGCCGTGACCGATGCCTTTGAAGCCCTTGTCGCCGCGGTCCCGTCGATGCGGCCCGAACAGGTCGATCTTTCCAGGCTCGACCCGGGCAGCCGGCTGTTTCGGCATGCTTCCGCGCTGCTGGGGTTGTGGCAGGATCTTGACGGAGGCCTGCCGTGCCGGCACGCAATCTGGCGGGAGGTTCTGGAGGCCGAGCCGGACCGGGCTGTCGAGGCGCTCCCCCTGATGGATGCCCGCCCGCCGGAAAGCGCTTCGGCGGCTCTTGGTGCCCTGCATCGCCGGCTGATCACGGATCATGGTCTGGCCCCCGAAAGCATCCGAACCGCCTGGGCCGCTCGCCAGGTGGGGCACGTCGCGGCTGCGCCCGCAGATACCAGCCTGGGTCATGCCCAGCGGCATCTGATGGACCCCGAGGCGGGCCGGCGACCGCTGGATGATACGCTGCTGTTTCTGAAGGTCGCGAACATGGCGCACGAGGCGGAAACCGCCGCGGCGCTGGTTCAGGGGATGCTCGATGCCGGGCGGGCGGATAGGCAGGAGGCGTTTGCCATCCTTGTTCCTGACGACCCGGTTTTCTGCCACTATCTGGAGCAGGCGTTCCACATGCGTGGTCTTTCCCTTTCGGGCTTGCCGGCAACCGACATGCCGGTGGACCTGGCGGGCGAAACCCTGCTGAATTTCCTGCTGGCGCTGCGGCGCCCGGCGCCGGTGATGGTGCTGGCCAGCCTCTATGTCTCTCCGCTGATGCCCTGGGATGCCCAGACCGGGCGCAGGATGGCCAGGGAGGTCATGCGCGGCAGATACGATTTCCGCGAGGCTGGGCTCTGGCCGGAAGAGCACCGGCGGTTTTACACGATGTTGCGCGAAAGCGACGTGTCCGACGCGAAAACCCTGCGCCGGGCGCTTGATGCGCTCGTGCGGACCGCGCGGCGCGATGACGACATGACAGCAGCCGCAACAGCGCTGGAACAACGCGCAGCCCTTGTCCGCGGGGCGGTGGCGGATCGGGGCCCGATCGATTGGGGCAGGCTGAGCGCGCTGGCCGCGCCGCGAAGCCGCCGGCATCCGCGCCGGCCACGCCATGTGGAAGGCGTTTCGATTTTCCTTGCCGACAGAGAGCCCTGGCGGCCCGTGCGGCATCTCGTGGTCACCGGTTTCGCCGCCGGGTCCTATCCGCGGCCGGTGGGGGGAAATCCGCTTTTTCTGGACAGCGAGCTGGACGAATTGCAGCGAAAGGCCGGGCTGCGCCTGCCCCGCCGGGCAGAAACCATCGCCAGCCGTATCGCCCTGTTCAACCGCCAGATGAACGCCGCGCGCGACAGCATCACGTTCCTTTGCCGTCGACATGATGGCAGTGGCAAGCCACTTGCCGCGCCCGCGGCGCTGGCGCTGATCGCGCGCACGATTTCAGGTATTCCGGATTACCAGGATCTTCCTCTGGCACTGGATGACATTCCTGCCGACCAGCGCCTTTTCCCCACACGCGCGATAGAGCCACTGCCCGACGGGGGATATCCACAGATTCCGCAGGACGGCGTTGTGCGCCTTGACCGGGATCTGCTGGCCCTGCGCAAGGATGGAGAGGGCAGGATGAGGCCCCAATCGCCGAGCCGGCTTGAAACCTTGCTGGTGTCGCCGCTGGTCTGGACATTGAATGAACTGGGAGCAGAAACCGTCGCCTGGGCACCCGAAAGCCTTGACGTTCTTCTGAAGGGAAATCTTGCCCATGACGTCATGGAAAGGCTGTTTCCCGCCAACCATCCGCTCCCTGAACCGGAAGATATTCCCGACAGAGTAGCCAAGCTGACTGATCAGGCCATTCAGCGCCTCGCGCCCTTCCTCCAATCCCTCGCCTGGCGCCTGGAGCGGATCCGTTTCCAGCAGGAGATGACGCAGGCTACGCGGAACTGGCGGGATATGCTGGAAGGCTTGCAGGCCGAAATCCTCGCCAACGAGGAAACGCTGCGTGGGGAGGCGCAGGGGATCCTTCTGGAAGGGCGCTGCGACTGCATTTTGAGGATGCCTGACGGAACCCTGATGATCATAGATCACAAGCGCAGCGCCTCGGGACGGCGGCGCGAGCGGATGCAGGCGGGCTGGGATCTACAGCTGGCCCTGTACCGGGAAGCCCTGCGCAGGCCCGCTATTGCCAGCCAGGAACTTCACCACCTGTTGGACGAACATCCAATCGCAGTTGCCTATCACACCATGAACGATGGGGTTCTTCTGAGCCATGGTC
>JALTZY010000114.1 GCA_027045905.1 Paracoccaceae bacterium | reverse complement strand
TCGATATCGCTCCGCCCACGCCTCAACCCTCCATCTTGTGGATGGAGACAGTGAATCAGAAAAAGAATCAGAAAAATCCGCGATTGAAATCCCTGATGCGATTCAGACAGAAATCATCTCGCTCTAGTGGTTCACTCGTTATCCAATGAATGAGAGCTCGCCCAATCATTGTTCCCTCACCCCTCCATCGCCTCCAGTTCGTCGATCATCCCCGCGATCATGTCTAGGCCCTTGTCCCAGAAGGCCGGGTCGGTGGCGTCGAGGCCGAAGGGGGCGAGCAGGTCCTTGTGGTGCTTGGAGCCGCCGGCGCTGAGCATGTCGAAATATTTCTGCTGGAAGTCCGCGTCGCCCTCTTCATAGACCGCATATAGCGCGTTCACGAGGCCGTCGCCGAAGGCATAGGCATAGACGTAGAAGGGCGAGTGAACGAAATGGGGGATATAGGCCCAGAAGGTCTCGTAGCCCTGCATGAAGGTAAACGCGGGGCCGAGGCTTTCGCCCTGCACGCTCATCCACAGGGCGTTGATGGCGTCGGGCGTCAGTTCGCCGGCGCGCCGCGCCTCGTGCAGCTTGCACTCGAAGTCATAGAAGGCGATCTGGCGCACCACCGTGTTGATCATGTCTTCGACCTTTCCGGCGAGCAGCACCTTGCGCGCGGCTTCGTCGGGGGCCTCTGACAGGAGCTTGCGGAATGTCAGCATCTCGCCGAACACGCTGGCGGTCTCGGCCAGCGTCAGCGGGGTGGAGGCGAGCATTTCGCCCTGCGGGGCGGCCAGCACCTGGTGCACGCCGTGGCCGAGCTCATGGGCGAGCGTCATCACGTCGCGCGGCTTGCCGAGGTAATTCAGCATCACATAGGGGTGGACATCGGTGACCGTCGGGTGGGCAAAGGCGCCCGGGGCCTTGCCCGGCTTTACGCCCGCGTCGATCCAGCCGCGCTCGAAGAAAGGCGCGGCGATCTCAGCCATTTCGGGGGAGAAATCGGCATAGGCCGAAAGCACGATCTGGCGCGCTTCGTCCCAGGGCACCAGCCGGTCATCTTCCATCGGAAGCGGCGCGTTACGGTCCCAGATCTCGAGCTTTTCAAGGCCGAGCCAGCGGCGCTTGAGCTCGTAATAGCGGTGGCTGAGGCGCGGATAGGCGGCGACCACGGCGTTTCTGAGCGCTTCGACCACTTCGGGCTCCACGTCATTGGCCAGGTGGCGAGCGGTCTGCGGGGTGGGCATGGAGCGCCAGCGGTCTTCGATCTCCTTTTCCTTGGCGAGCGTATTGTGGACCCGGGCAAAGAGCTTCACATTCTCGCCCAGCACCCGGGCGATCTCGCGCGCGGCTGCCTCGCGCGGGGGGCGGTCCTTTTCGGTGAGCAGGTTGAGGGTGGCTTCGAGATTGAGCCGCTCGCCGTCAATGGTGAAGGAGAGCCCGGCAATGGTCTCGTCAAACAGCTTGTTCCACGCCGCCGCGCCGACCGTGGACTGGTCATGCAGGAAGCGCTCAAGCTCGTCGGAAAGCTGGTAGGGCCGCATCGCGCGCAGGCGGTCGAAGGCGGGCTTGTAGCGGGCGAGGTCGGCATTTTCGGCGAGCCAGCCATCGAGCAGGGTATCGTCCAGACGGTTGATTTCAAGCGAGAAAAACACCAGCGGCGCGGTGAAATCGGTGATCTGCTCCTGGCAGTTCTGCAAGAATTGCGCGCGCTGGGCATCGGTGGTTTGCTGATAATAGCGCAAGCTCGCATAAGACATGATCCGCCCGGCCTTGTTCTCGATTCTTTCATGGGCCCGGATGCAGGCGAGCATGCCGGCGGCGTCAAGCTCGGCGAGCTTGCCCTCGTAGCGGGCGGCGAAGTCGAGGCAGGCGGCCTTGAGCCAGTCGAGATCGGCGGCAATCTCGGGGGCGTCGGGGGCGGGGTAGAGATCGGAGAGGTCCCATTCGGGCAGGGCGCCGAGGCTGTCATCGGCGGCGGCCGGGCTGGCAGGGGCGTGAGCAGGCTGGGGAAGGGTGAAACGCATGGCTTTCCTCGTATGGCTGATTTGTCTGCGACACTGGCTCAAGGCACGCCCGGGTGCAAGCGGGGCGGGCGGGGCGGCACGATTTGGCCGAAAAAAACGCGCCCATGTTTTGACCCCGCCACGCCAAGGGCCTATATGGAGACAGGCGAGGTAGCGGGGGCGGGCGTGCTCAGATTCATCTTGGGATTTTTCGGGGCGATCTTTTCCTGGATCGTTCTGGCCGTGTTCATGGGGCTTCTGATCCTGGCGTCCATCTTCTGGACCTATGCCCGGGACCTGCCGAGCCATGAACAGCTGGTCAATTACGCGCCCCCGGTGATCAGCCGTATCTATAGCGGCGAGGGGCGGCTGATGGACGAATTCGCCCGCGAGCGCCGCCTCTACACGCCCTCCGGGGAGATACCCGACCTGGTGAAATGGGCCTTCATCTCGGCCGAAGACAAGAATTTCTACCATCACAAGGGTTATGACCTGCGCGGCATCGCCGCCGCCGCGATCCAGGCGGCGCGGGGCGGGCGGCTCAGGGGGGCCTCGACCATCACCCAGCAGGTGGTGAAGAACTTCCTGCTCAGTTCGGACCGGCGTGCCGAGCGCAAGATCAAGGAACTGATCCTCGCCGTGCGCCTGGAGGCGGCGCTGAGCAAGGACGAGATCCTCGGCCTCTATCTCAACGAGATCGACCTCGGCGTGCGTTCCTTCGGGGTGACGGCAGCGGCGCAGTCCTATTTCAACAAGACGCTCGACGAGCTTGCGCCCGAAGAGGCGGCCTTTCTGGCGATCCACCCCAAGGCACCCTACAAGTACAACCCGGCGGAGAATTACGAGGGCGCGGTGGAGCGGCGCAATTACGTGCTGCGCGAGATGTATCAGAACGGCTACCTCACCCGCGAGCAGTACGAAGCCGCGCGCGCCGCCCCGATCCGCACCGTGCAGACCGGCGATATCCCGTCGTTTCGCAGCCAGTTGCCGCCTCGCGACTATTTCACCGACGAGATCCGCCGCCAGCTGAGCCGCAATTTCGGCGAGGACGAATTCTTCAACGGCGGGCTGGCGATCCGCGCCACCATGGACCCGGAGCTTCAGGCCCGGGCGGCGGCGGCCCTGCGCCGGGGGCTCGAGGAATACGATCGCTCGCAGGGGCTCTGGCGGCCCACCGGCATCACGCTTGCGCCTGAGCAGATGTCCAGCGAAGAGGCCTGGCGCGCGGCGCTGAAGGAGGTCGATATGCCGCGTGACATTGCCGGCTGGCATGTCGCCGTGGTGCTGGAGGTGGGCGACAGGGACGCGCGCATCGGCATCGAAGGCGTCGAGGAGGTCGAGGGCGGCCACTGGATCCCCGCGAAAGACGTGACTTGGGCGCGCCGGCTCAACGAGGACGGCAGCAAGGGGCGCAAGGCGCGCGTGGCCTCCGACCTGGTGCGGCCCGGCGAGGTGGTGTTCGTGCGCGCCGTTACCCGCGACAGCGACGGCAGCTTCATCCGCTGGAGCCTGCGCCAGATCCCCGAGCTTCAGGGCGCCTTCATGGCGATGGATGTCAATACCGGCCGGGTGCTGGCCATGCAGGGGGGCTTCAGCTACCAGCAATCGGTGTTCAACCGTGCCACCCAAGCCACTCGCCAGCCCGGCTCTTCCTTCAAGCCCTTCGTCTATGCCAGCGCGCTCGACAGCGGCTTCTCGCCGGCCACCATCATCCTCGATGCGCCGATCGAGGTCGAGACCGGCGACGGCATCTGGCGGCCCAAGAATGCCAGCAACGATTTCTACGGACCGGTGCCCATGCGCGTCGGCATCGAGCAGTCGCGCAACCTGATGACCGTGCGCCTGGCCCAGGAAGTGGGCATGGACGTGGTGGCGGCCTATGCCGAGCGCTTCGGCGTCTATGACCGGCTCGAGCCTTATCTCGCCAATTCGCTCGGCGCTGCGGAGACCACGCTTTTCCGTATGGTCAGCGCCTATGCGATGTTTGCCAATGGCGGCGAGCGGGTCGAGCCCACCCTGGTGGACCGGGTGCAGGACCGCTACGGCAAGACCGTCTATCGCCACGATGCGCGCGACTGCCTTGATTGCGCCGATCCCGCCCTGCCGCCGGGCTACGGCCCGCGCATCCGGACCAACCGCGAGCGGGTCATGGACCCGGTGACAGCCTATCAGCTGACCTCGATGATGCGCGGCGTGGTCGAGCGCGGCACCGCCGCGGGCCGGGTCAGCCTGGGCGTGCCCACCGCCGGCAAGACCGGCACCACCAACGACGCCAGGGATCTGTGGTTCATCGGCTTCACCTCGAATATCGTCGCCGGCTGCTACATGGGCTACGACACCCCGCGTTCGATCCCGCGCGGCTCGGGCGGCCGGTTCTGCGCCCCGGTATTCAACGAATTCATGAAGACCGCCGTGGCAAAATACGGCTCCGGCCCGTTCAAGGTGCCCGAAGGCGGCCGTTTCATCAAGATCGACCGCACTTCCGGCGCCCGCCTGCCCGATGACGCCACCGGCGACAACGTGGTCAGCGAATTCTTCCGCGACGGCGAGGAGCCGGTCTTCGGAGTCATGTTCGACGGCGGTTTCGCGCTGGGCTCGGACCTGCCGCTGTTCCTGCCCGAAGGCGGGCAGGGGGGCGAGGTGGACACGCAGGCCGGCACCGCCACCACCACCGCCGATGGCGATGTGGTGGTCCTCGACGACGAAAATGCCGATTTCGGCTCGCTCTCCTCGGGCGGGCTGTACTGAGCTGCGCCCCGCTCGTCCGCCCGAGG
>JALTZY010000113.1 GCA_027045905.1 Paracoccaceae bacterium | reverse complement strand
GGCCTGGCGGATCCTGTCCCGGTCCACCTCGGGAAAGCTGACCGGCGGCCCAGCCACGCGAATCAGGGGCGGTATCGCCGCCGGTCAGCTTTCCCGAGGTGGACCGGGACAGGATCCGCCAGGCCTTCGAAAACGGGGAATACCCCTATTCGAAGAAGCTCGGGCGCAAGGAATACGAGCGCCAGAAGGCCAAGCTGCAGGCGGAGCTTCTGAAGGTGCAGAAATGGGTGGGCGAGACCGGGCAGAAATTCGTGCTGCTGTTCGAGGGGCGCGACGCGGCCGGCAAGGGCGGCACCATCAAGCGCTTCATGGAGCATCTCAACCCGCGCGAGGCGCGCGTGGTGGCGCTGGCCAAGCCCACGGAGAAGGAGAGGGGGCAGTGGTTCTTCCAGCGCTACATCTGCCAGTTGCCGACCGCGGGCGAGATGGTCTTCTATGACCGGAGCTGGTACAACCGCGCCGGGGTCGAGCGGGTGATGGGCTTCTGCACGCCCAATGAGTATCTCGAATTCATGCGCCAGACCCCGGAGCTGGAGCGGATGCTGGTGCGCTCCGGAATCCGGCTCTACAAGTACTGGTTCTCGGTCACCCGCGACGAACAGCTGCGCCGCTTCAAGAGCCGCGAGACCGATCCGCTCAAGCAGTGGAAGCTCAGCCCCGTGGACAAGGCCAGCCTCGACAAGTGGGATGATTACACCGAGGCCAAGGAGGCGATGTTCTTCTATACCGACACGGCGGATGCGCCCTGGACCATCGTCAAGTCCAACGACAAGAAGCGCGCCCGTCTCGAGGCGATGCGTCATTTCCTGTCCACGCTGGATTACCCGGGCAAGGATTTCGAGGTGGCCACGCCGCCGGATCCGCTGATCATCGGTCACGCCAGTCAGGTAATCCATGGCTCCGACCACATCCTGGGGGCGAGCCTGCACCCGGAGTTGCGCCGCAGGGGCAGCTGAGCGGGAGCGGCCGGGCGGCGCGGCCGCGCCGCGCTGGGGGGCGCATCGTGCCGAAGCAGGCCGGAAGGGCGCAGGCCGAAACCGGGGGAAACCGCCGCCCCGGCCGCTTTTTTCGCCTGCGGCTTGCCTGCGGGGCATCCGCTGCTAGAGTGCGCCCATGAAGATACCGAGACGGATCATGCTGGCCGGGCTGCTGGGAGCCTGCGCGCCGCTGCGGGGGCGCGAACCGGCAGGGGGAGATTCTCCTCCGGTCTCGGCGGTGGAATCCTCCTCCGGAGCGCCGCCACGCCCGACCGCCGCGGGAGAAACCGGGCCGGCGGCCGGCGCTCCCGGCTTCGAGGGCTGGCTGCGGGCCTTTCGCCTGCGCGCGGCCGGGGAGGGGATCGGCCAGCCGGTGCTCGACGCGGCGCTCGGCCGGGCTGCCTATCTGCCCGAGGTCGTGGCCGCCGCCAGCCGCCAGCCAGAATTCACCCGCTCGCTGGAGGACAATATCGCCCTTGCGGCCTCCGATGAGCGCATCCGGGTGGGAAAGCGCAAGCTGGCGCGCCACCAGGGGCTGTTTTCGAGGATCGAGCGGCGCTTCCAGGTGGAGCGCGAGGTGGTCTGCGCGATCTGGGGCCACGAGAGCACTTTCGGCGCGCGGCGCGGCGATATCGAGGTGATCTCGGCGCTCGCCAGCCTCGCCTATGGCGGGGTGCGCCCCGGTTTCTTCGAAGGCGAGCTGGTCGCGGCGCTGAAGATCCTGCAGGCGGGCGATGTCACGCTGCGCGAGATGCGCGGCTCCTGGGCCGGGGCGATGGGGCATACCCAGTTCATCCCTAGCTCCTACCTTGCCCATGCCGTGGATTTCGACGGCGACGGGCGGCGCGACATCTGGGGCGACGACCCGACCGATGCGCTGGCCTCGGCGGCGGCCTATCTGCGCGCCGCGGGCTGGCGCTTCGGCGAGCCCTGGGGGGTGGAGGTGGATGTCGAGGGGCGCCTGATGGACGGGCGCCCGGCCCCGGATCTTCCGGGCGCAGAGATGCTCCAGCCCCTGGGAGACCCGGGGCCGCGCTTTCTGGTGTTCAAGAATTACCGGGTCCTGCGCCGCTACAACAACGCCATGGCCTATGCGATCGGGGTCGGACACCTGGCCGACCGGCTGGCCGGGGGCGGGCCGTTTGTCGGGCCTTTCCCGCGCGACGGGCAGGGGCTCTCGCTGGAGGACCGCAAGGAAATCCAGCGCCGCCTCAAGCGGCTGGGATTCGATCCCGGCACGATCGACGGGGTGATCGGCGACAGGACCGTGGCGGCAATCCGGGCATTCCAGAGCGAAAGGGGCCTTTCGGTGGACGGGGTGGCGACCCGGGAACTTCTGGCCACGCTGCGCCGGCGGTAGGGCGATCTTTCTGCGAAAAATCGCGCGCCCCGGCAGGTGCGTCCCGACTGGAGCCTGACCTGATGGAGCGCGAAGCGCCGGTGCCTTGCCCGCCGGGCCGTGCGTGCGGGATCAATGGGCCTGGCCCTGCTCCGCGCTTCCATCGCCGCGCCCGGCCAGGGGGATTTCCTCCAGCAGCAGGGCGACCAGCAGCCCGACCCCGGCAAAACCGGCCGAAAGCCAGAAGATCGGCGCCAGTCCGGTGGTGATCGCCTCGCTGATCGTTTCGCGCAGGAAGGGGGGCAGGGTGGCGAGCTTCTCCGGGCTCATGCGCAGGCCCTCGCCCATGCCGTCAGCAGCTGCCCCCGCGGCGGCCATGGCGGTGCTGACGCGGGCGATGAAGATCGCGCCGAAGAGTGCAATCGCCAGCGACGCGCCGATCTGGCGAAACATCAGCCCGGCGGCGGTGGCGGTGCCCAGGTGCTCTTTGGGCACGGCGTTCTGCACCGAGGTGGTGAGCGGCGCAAACAGCGCCCCGAGGCCGAGGCCGAACACCGCCGAGCGGGCGGCGAACTGCCAATAGGCCATGTCGGCGCTGATGCCGGCGAGCAGGATCGCGCCCAGGGCGACGATCGCGAGCCCGCCGATCGGCAGGATCCTGTAGCGCCCGGTGCGGCGCATATAGCTGCCGGAAAAGGCCGAGGAGATCAGGATCCCGGCGGTGAGCGGCAGCATCGACAGGCCCGACTGGGTCGGTGTGTCGCCGCGTGCAAGCTGCAGATAGACCGGCAGGAAGGTGATGGCCCCGAACATCGCCGCGCCGGTGATGAAGGAGACCGCGGAGGTCACCGCGAACACGTTCATGCGAAACAGCCCCAGCGGCAGGATCGGCTCGCTCGCCCGCGTTTCGGCCCACAGGAAGGCCGCAAGCCCCAGCGCCGCGGCGGCGGCGAGGCCGCAGATTTCCGCCGATCCCCAGGCAAATGTTCGCCCGCCTAGCGAGGCGATGAGGGTGATTGCCGCGAGCGTGACCGAAAGCGCGACTGCCCCGGCCCAGTCGATCCTGTGGCCCTTGCGCAGGCCCAGCGGGTGAAAGCCGACCGCAAAGCCCAAGAGCGCCAGCACGCCCACCGGCAGGTTGACGAAAAAGATCCAGTGCCAGGAGAGATTGTCCACGAACCAGCCGCCGAGCAGCGGGCCCGCCACCGAGGAGGTCGAAAACACCGCCGCAAACAGCGCCTGTATCTTGCCGCGCTCGCGCGGCGGCACGATCTCGCCCACCACCGACATGGCCAGCACAAAGAGCCCGCCGCCTCCCAGCCCCTGCAGGGCGCGGGCGGCGATAAGCTGAAACATGCTCTGCGCGGCGCCGCTGAGCACCGAGCCCGCCAGGAACAGCCCCACCGAGATGAACACCATCCGCCGCCGCCCGTAGAGGTCGCCGAACTTGCCATAGAGCGGCGCGACGATGGTGGAGGCGAGGATATAGGCCGTCACCACCCAGCCCAGGTGTCCGAGCCCGCCCAGATCGGCGACGATGGTCGGCAATGCGGTCGAGACGATGGTCTGATCGAGCGAGGCCAGCAGCAGCAGCAGGCCGATCGAGGCGATGACCAGAGCCGCCGAACTGGCCGGAGCGGGGGGCGGAGACGATGCGGCGGGGGAGGGGGCATTCGCGTATTCCATGAGGCTCTTTTGCGACTCCGGGCCGGGCGGTGCAAGGGCCTTGTCCGGCGGGATGGCCGAAAGGCCCCCGCACCTCTGCCCCGCGCCCTTCGGGTGGCTCTTCAGGCGCGCGAGCGGCTCACGCCCAGCGCCAGCAGCAGCGCCGCGCTCAGGATCGAGATCCCGCCGACGATCACCAGATAGGGCGGCAGGCCCAGGTAAAGCTCTCCGAGGATGCCCAGCGGCATCAGCAGCCCGCCCAGCGCCGCCCGGGAGGCCCATTTGCCCAGGGTCTCGGGGATCTTCACGTTCATCAGCACGAGGCCGAAGACGATGTTGAGCAGCGAAAACAGGTTGCCGTGCACATGGGCCATGCGGGCTTCGAAATGCGGCCCGTCCGAGGCGCCGGCGATCCAGGCGGCCTTGTCCGGGGCGAAATCGCGCGCGTAGATGAGGTAGAACCCATAGAGCATGAAGCCGGACATGACCCAGAGGCCGGTGCGGATATTGATCAGGCCGGGTCTTGCGGGAGTGGACATGGCGTGTTCCTTTCCTGGTTGGTCAAGATGCATCAAGGCATTTAGTTATAGATAACTAAATATCAACCCGCTGTTGTGGTACGAATTAATAGGCAATGGGATAAAATGCGGCGCAAGAACTGAGCTTATCCGAGCCTGTGCGAGCAGTACAGGGTGAGCTATGCGCGGAAATGGGTGACGGTGTTTGAGACGGCGGCGTATCGTGGCGGGTGATCAAGCCTGCCAGAACTTCCAGAAGGAACGATACGCCATGAAGAACGAT
>JALTZY010000112.1 GCA_027045905.1 Paracoccaceae bacterium | reverse complement strand
CCGAGAGAACCGTCGAGGCAACCTGGCGAAGAATAGGAACACTCCTCGACCGGTTTACACCCGACGAATGCGCAAACTACCTCAAAAACGCAGGATACGCTTCAAACTAGCCTCATCTCGTTCTAGCCGCGCGCGAGATTGCGCAGCACATAGTGCAGCACGCCGCCGTTTTCCACGTATTCGATCTCCACTTCGGTGTCGATCCGGCAGCGAAGCGCCAGCTCTTCCACCCGCCCGTCTTCGAAGGCGATGGTGCAGGGCACTTCGGCGCGCGGGGCGAGGCCCTCGGCAAGACCCGTGATCGACACGCTTTCGCGCCCCGTGAGGTCGAGGCTCTCGCGCGAGGCGCCGTCGGTGAATTCGAACGGGATCACCCCCATTCCCACGAGATTGGAGCGGTGGATGCGCTCGAAGCTTTTGGCGATCACCGCCTTCACGCCCAGAAGCGCCGTGCCCTTGGCGGCCCAGTCGCGGCTTGAGCCCGCGCCGTATTGCTCGCCGCCGATCACCACCAGCGGCGTGTTTCGTGCCTTCCAGGCCATGGCGGCCTCGTAGATCGAGGTCTCCTCGCCGTCCGGGCCGATGGTGCGGCCGCCCTCGACGCCGCCGAGCATCAGGTTCCTGATGCGGATATTGGCGAAGGTGCCGCGCATCATCACCTCGTGATTGCCCCGGCGCGAGCCGTAGGAGTTGAAGTCGCGCGGAGCCACCTGGTGATCCATCAGATACTGTCCCGCGGGGCTGTCGGGCGGAAAGGCGCCGGCGGGCGAGATATGGTCGGTGGTGATCATGTCGCCCAGGAGCGCGAGGATCCGCGCGCCCTCGATATTCTCGATCTTGCCCGGCTCGCGCGACATGCCCTCGAAGAAGGGGGGCTTGCGGATATAGGTGGAAGTGGGCGGCCAGTCATAGGTGAGGCTGTCGGTGGTCCTGACCGATTGCCACTTCTCGTCGCCGGCAAAGACATTGGCGTATTTCGCCTGGAACGCCTCGCGGGTCACGGTCCTGTGCACCGTGTCGGCCACTTCCTGCGCGCTGGGCCAGATGTCCCTGAGATAGACATCGTTGCCGCCCTTGTCCTGGCCGATCGGGTCGGTGGCGAGGTTGATGTTCATGTCGCCGGCAAGCGCATAGGCCACCACCAGCGGCGGGGAGGCGAGGTAGTTGGCGCGCACGTCGGGCGAGATGCGGCCCTCGAAATTGCGGTTGCCTGAAAGCACGGCGGTGGCGACCAGATCGCCCTCGCGGATCGCTTGCGAGACCGGGGCGGGCAGGGGGCCCGAATTGCCGATACAGGTGGTGCAGCCATAGCCGACGAGGTTGAAGCCGAGCGCGTCCAGATGCTCCTGCAGGCCGGCGGCGGCGAGATATTCGCTGACCACCTGCGAGCCGGGGGCGAGCGAGGTCTTGACCCAGGGTTTCGATTTCAGCCCCAGCTCATGGGCCTTCTTGGCCACGAGCCCCGCGCCGATCATCACATAGGGGTTCGAGGTATTGGTGCACGACGTGATCGAGGCGATCACCACCTTGCCCGAAGACATGGTGTAATCCTCGCCCTCGACCGGTACCTGCTTGTCGAGCGGGCGCTTGAAAGTCTCTTCCATCTCGCGCCTGAAGGCCGCCGGGCCGTTATCGAGCGCGATATAATCCTGCGGGCGCTTGGGGCCGGAAATGGCCGGCACCACCTCGCCCATGTCAAGCTCGAGCGTGTCGGTATAGACCGGATCGTAGCTTTCGTCGCGCCAGAGGCCCTGTGCCTTGGCGTAAGCCTCGACCAGCGCGATGCGGTTCTTGTCGCGCCCGGTCTGCTCGAGATAGCGCAGGGTCTCGCCATCGACCGGGAAGAAGCCGCAGGTGGCGCCGTATTCGGGGGCCATGTTGGCGATGGTGGCGCGGTCGGGCAGGGGCAGGTGGTCAAGCCCGGGGCCGAAAAATTCGACGAACTTGCCCACCACGCCCCGCTCGCGCAGCATCTTCACCACTTTCAGCACCAGGTCGGTCGCCGTGGTGCCCTCGCGCAGCTCGCCGGTGAGGCGGAAGCCCACCACCTCGGGAATCAGCATCGAGATCGGCTGGCCGAGCATCGCCGCCTCGGCCTCGATCCCGCCCACGCCCCAGCCCAGCACGCTGAGGCCGTTGACCATGGTGGTGTGGCTGTCGGTGCCCACCAGCGTATCCGGGTAGGCGACGGGCTCGCCGTTCTGGTCCTGGTCCACCCAGGTGGTCTGGGCCAGATACTCGATATTGACCTGATGGCAGATGCCGGTTCCCGGCGGCACGACGCGGAAATTGTCAAAGGCGGACTGGCCCCATTTGAGGAAGGTGTAGCGCTCGATATTGCGCTCGTATTCGCGCTCCACATTGAGCTGGAAGGCCCGGGGCGTGCCGAAATGGTCGATCATCACCGAATGGTCGATGATCAGATCGACCGGGTTGAGCGGGTTGATCTTCTCGGCGTCGCCGCCAAGCTCGATGATGCCGTCGCGCATCGCCGCGAGATCCACCACCGCCGGCACCCCGGTGAAATCCTGCATGAGCACGCGGGCCGGGCGATAGGCGATCTCGCGCGCGCTGCGCCCGCCATTCGCCGCCCAGCCGGCAAAGGCGCGGATGTCGTCGAGGCTCACCGTGTGCCCGCCATCCTCGAAGCGCAGCATGTTTTCCAGCACCACCCGGAGCGCGGCCGGCAGACGGGAAAAGTCGCCGAGCCCCGCCTCCTCGGCCGCCGCGATCGAATAATAGGCATAGTCGCGCCCGCCGGCCCTGAGGCTGCGGCGGGTGCTGGCGGTGTCTTTTCCGACCTGGATGGGCATGGCATGTCCTTTGATCTGTTGATCCGTGCATGTGATTGGTGCGTGGTTGGCGCATCTCTTGCCCCGGCACGGGGAAATGTGCAAGGGCGGCGGGGCCGCAGGGATATGTATGCAACAGTACACCGAATTGCAAGCATTTCGCCGCCTCACGAACCGGCCAGTTCTTCTCGCGCCTTTCTCGCAAAACCTTGATTGGCGCCAGGGCTCCGGTTGCGGTAAGGAAGGGTGAGCAGAAGGAGCAGAGAATGAATGTATCGCGCCGCCGATGGGCCTTGTTTCGGGGATTGATCCCGGGGTCGTTTTCGGGGCTGCTCCTGGCGGTATTGCTGGGGCTGGGCATCCCGGGTGCGCCGCTGCGGGCGCAGGAAGGCGCCTATGAGCGCCCGCTGGTGGTGGTGGAGCTGTTTACCTCGCAGGGCTGCGCATCCTGCCCGCCGGCGGATGCCCTGCTGGCGCGCCTGGCCCGGCGCGACGACGTGCTGGCGCTGTCGCTGCATGTGGATTACTGGGACTATATCGGCTGGCCCGATACCTTTGCCCGGCCCGAATATACCGAGCGGCAAAAGGCCTATGCCCACGCAGCCGGGATGCGTTCGGTCTATACGCCGCAGATGATCATCGCCGGCAAGGATCATGTGATCGGCTCCAGACCGATGGAAGTGGCCGACTACATCATGATGTCGCGCGAAATGCCGGCGCGCGTCGAAATGGCGGCAATTCTCAGAGACGGCCTGCTGCGCATCGAGGCGCGGCCGACCACTTCCCGGCCCCTGCCGGGCCGCCTGCTGGTGATGCTGGTGCGTTTCCGGAGCACCGCGACGGTGCGTATCGAGCGTGGCGAGAATGCGGGCAAGACGATCCGCTATGCCAATGTCGCCACCTCCCTGAGCGAACTGGGCCGCTGGGACGGAACCGGCAGGCTGGTCATGGAAGTGGCCATGGAAGAGATCGGAGAAGGAGGAGAAGTGGGCGGCAAGGACGGAGAAGACGAAGAAGATGAGGAAATGGCCGTCTTCCTGCAGGCGGCCGGCCCGGGCGAGATCCTTGGCGCGGTGCGGGTCTCGGTGCGATAACCCCCGGCCCGGAGTGCCCCGGAGTGCACAGGCACCGAAAATGCCCCCTTTCGCCTTTCTCGAAATACTCCGGCCGGAGGCATGAAATCCCCGGCGACACCTCACGACATCCTCTCCAGAGAAGCGCAAGCCGTACGGAAAGCGGCCTCACCCCCTCTCTGCCCCGCGATCGGCGCTGCGGGCGGGCGATTTCCTCCAGAATCGGGAAAACACGATTGCGATCCTGCTCCCGTTTCGACCGAAGCCGCCTGTCTGTCCGGTGAAACGGGGGCAGGATCCCCCTGCCATTTGCGGATCAGACCCGAGGAGGCGGCGTCGCATGAACAGTCGCCTGAACAAAAGTGCGGAAGATATTTGACAGTACCTGCTTTGCAATTGTGATAAAGCGTTAGCCATTTCTGCCTGACGCTCGTATGCCCCTCCGGGCGGCGGGCGCGATGTCGCGTTTTTTCCTCGGGGTCTGGACTCCGGCGCCCGGGGGCCGATATGGCACGGGCAATACCTGCTCTGGCGAAAGGCTTGAACATGACATTCGACTACGATCTCTTCGTGATTGGCGGCGGCTCCGGGGGAGTGCGCGCCGGGCGGCTGGCGGCCGAGGGGGGGGCGCGTGTAGGGCTTGCCGAAGAGTTCCGCATGGGCGGCACCTGCGTCATTCGCGGCTGCGTGCCCAAGAAGCTGATGGTGTTTGCCTCCTCCTACGGCCCGGCGGCGCGCCAGGCGCGCGATTACGGCTGGGATTACGAGGGCGGCAGCTTCCGCTGGGAGCGGTTCCGCCCGAAGCTGCATGCCGAGCTTGCGCGCCTCGAGGGCATCTACCAGCGCAATCTGGGGCGTGCCGGCGCCGATATCTTTCACGCCCGCGCCACGCTCAAGGACGCCCACACCGTCGCCCTTTCCACCGG
>JALTZY010000111.1 GCA_027045905.1 Paracoccaceae bacterium | reverse complement strand
TATCGGCGTCACGGTGGATCACCTGACGCTGGAGGTTCGAATTGTCCACCGCATCGTCATCCACCACGCCGATCGTGCCGACCCCGGCTGCGGCCAGATACAAAAGCGCGGGCGAGCCCAGCCCGCCGGCGCCCACCACCAGCACGCGCGCCTCCTTCAGCGCCTTCTGCCCCGGCCCGCCGATCTCGCGCAGCACGATATGGCGGGCATAGCGCTCCAGCTCGGCGGCGCCGAACGGCCCCCGCGCCGGCACTTCCGGCTCGCGCGCGCGCGCCTTCAGCGCTCTGAGGCCCAGCGCATAAAGCGCCACCACCGCCAGCGCGCCAAGAGCCCAGGGCCAGCCCATCGCCACCTCCTAATCCTGCCCGGTCGAGCCAAAGCCGCCCGCCCCGCGCCCGGTCCCGTCCAGCGCCGCCACCTCGGCAAGTTCCGCCCGCAAGACCGGCGCCAGCACCGCCTGGGCAATACGCTCGCCATGGGCGACCACATAGGGCGCCTCGCCCAGATTGACCAGCAGCACCCCGACCTCGCCGCGATAATCCGCGTCAATCGTGCCCGGCGCATTGATCAGCGTCACCCCATGGCGGAAGGCCAGCCCCGAGCGCGGGCGTATCTGCCACTCATGGCCCTCCGGCAGCGCCACCCGCAGCCCGGTGGGCACCAGCGCGCGCGCGCCCGGCGCCAGCACCAGCCCCTCACCGCGCTGCGCTTCGGGGAGATTGGCGCGCAGATCCGCCCCCGCCGCGCCGGCGCTCTCATAGGCAGGAAGCGGCACCGTCGCATCCGCCCCTGCCACCCGCATCACCCGGATCACCGGCATGTCAGGCCCCTTCCTCTTGCCAGAAATATCCTCGCCGAAGGCATGAAATCTACTGCCCCAAAGTCTCGGCCACGCGCGCGGCCAGCCGGCGGGCAACCGCGTCCTTGCCCATCCGCTCCCAGGCTTCGGCGCCCGCCTCCGAAATCAGCACCACCGCGTTCTCGGCCCCGCCCATGATGCCGGTCCCGGGGCTGACGTCATTGGCCAGGATCCAGTCGCAGCCCTTGCGTGCGCGCTTCTTCGTGGCGTTTTCCACCACGTCATCGGTCTCGGCGGCAAAGCCCACCACCAGCCGGGGCCGCCCCGCGCCCATCTGGCTCACGGTTGCCAGGATGTCCGGGTTCTCGGCGAATTCCAGCACCGGCGGGCCGCCGCCCGGCTCCTTCTTGATCTTGCTGTCCGAAGCGCTCGCCACCCGCCAGTCGGCCACCGCGGCGGCAAGGATCGCCGCATCCGCCGGCAGCGCCGCCTTGACCGCCTCGAGCATCTCGCGCGCGGTCTGGACCGTCACCACCTTCACGCCCGCGGGCGGGGCCACCTCGGCCGGCCCGGTGACAAAGGTCACCTCCGCCCCCAGATCGCGCAAGGCTGCGGCAATCGCCGTGCCCTGCGCGCCCGAGGAGCGGTTGGCGATGTAGCGCACCGGGTCGATCGGTTCGTGGGTCGGCCCCGAGGTCACCAGCACATGCCGGCCCTTGAGCGGCCCGTCGCCCAGCGCCGCCTCGATCGCAGAGAGGATCTCCGGCACTTCCGCCATCCGCCCGGGGCCGAACTCGCCACAGGCCATCGCCCCCTCGCCGGGGCCGGCAAACAGCACCCCGTCACCCTGAAGCCGCGCCACATTGCGCCGCGTCGCCGGATGCTCCCACATGCGCAGATTCATTGCCGGTGCCACCAGCACCCGCTTGTCGGTGGCCATCAGCAGGGTCGAGGCAAGGTCGTTTGCCAGCCCCGCCGCCATCCTGGCGAGCAGGTCCGCCGTGGCCGGGGCCACCACCACCAGATCGGCGGCGCGCGAAAGCTCGATATGGCCCATCTCCGCCTCATCGGTGAGGTCGAAAAGCTCGGTATATACCTTCTCGGCCGCCAAAGCCGCCACGCTCAGCGGGGTCACGAATTCCTGCCCGGCGCGCGTGACCACCGGCACCACCCGTGCCCCGCGCTCACGCAGCCGCCGGATCAGATCCAGCGCCTTGAAGGCTGCAATACCGCCGCCAATGATCAGCAGGATGGTCCTGTCCGTGAGCATGTCGCCTCCTTGTGGCCCAGCCTATGCCGGCCCCGGCTCCGGTTCAATGCCCAGATCGGTCGGGGTGAGCGCCGAGGCAAGGCCGAAACCGCCATTGAGAAAGGCCTCTTCGACGTGAAAGCGCACGAAGCTGAAATCGGCAAAGTCGATATAGAGCTTTGATTTCGGATAGCTTTTCAGCCAAGTCGCGCGCAGGGGGGCGAATGTTGGCGCATCGCGCGCCACGAATTCGGCCACGCATTGCAGGGTAAGGCGCGGATGGGTGAGCGGGTCGCCCTTCTCCCCCGGCTCGCCCACCAGCAGCGCGCATTCCGGCCGCGCCCGGAGCGCCCCGGTATGCTGCGCCAGGTCGGAGACCAGCGAGAGCGGCCCGGCGCGGTCGCTGCCCAGCGCAATACGGCTGACAAAGGGGCGCGCCGGCTCGCCCACCAGCACCGCCAGCGCGCCGAAACGCGCCCGTGCCAGCAACTCACGCGCCAGCGCGCGCATCTCGTCATCGACGGGGCGCAGGGGAGAGGTCTTTTCCGAGCGCTTTTCCATGCGGCGAGTATGGGCAGGCGGCCCGGCGCGCGCAAGCACCTTTCCCGCGCGCGCGCGCAGTGCTAGACGGGGCGAAACGGAGGGGCCATGCGACCGGAATTGCCACAGCTTACCCTGATCACCGGCGGCGCGGCCTCCGGCAAATCCGCCTATGCCGAGGCGCTGGCCGAGGCCTGGCATCCGGTGCGGCTCCATATCGCCACCGCCGAGGCGCGCGACAGCGAGATGAAGGCGAAGATCGCCGCCCATCGCGCCCGGCGCGGCGCGGGCTGGCAGACGGTCGAAGCCCCGCTCGACCTCGCCCCGGCGCTCGCGCGCGTGGCCCCGGGCCGCGTGGTCCTGGTGGATTGCGCCACCATGTGGCTGAGCAACCGTATCGAGCGCCGCCAGCAGCCGGGCCCCGCCTTCGAAGCCCTGCTCGAAGCCCTGCATGGCTGCGCCGCGCCGGTGATCGTGGTGACCAACGAGCTTGGCCTCGGGGTCGTGCCCGCCAGCGCATCGGCGCGCGCCTTCCGGCAGGTCCATGGCGAGATGAACCAGCGCCTTGCCGCCGAGGCGGAGCTGGTGGTGACGGTCATGTCCGGCCTGCCGCTGGTGCTCAAGGGCCGGCTGCCGGAGGGCGGGCTGTGAGCGTCGCGCCGGTGACCAGCTGGTGGTGGATCCGCCACGCCCCCACCCACGAAGAGGCCTTCGTCGGCTGGCGCGACGTGCCCGCCAACCTCTCCGACAAGGCCGCGCTAGCCCGCCTGCGCGCGGCCCTGCCTGCCGAAGCGCTGCTGGCAAGCTCCGACCTCAGCCGCGCCAAAGCCACCGCCGATGCCATTGCCGCCCCCGGCCATGCGCGCCTGCCGCCTGCGCGCGCCTTGCGCGAATTCGACTTCGGTGCCTGGGACGGGCTCGGCTTCGCGGCCGTCTCTGCCCGCGACCCGGCGCTTTCGCGCGCCTTCTGGGAGCGCCCCGGCGACATCGCCGCGCCGGGGGGCGAAAGCTGGAACGACGTCGCCGCCCGCGTCTCGGCCTGGGTCGATGCGCAGAACCGCGCCGCCCCGCGCCACGTCATCGCGGTCGCCCATTTCGGGGTGATCCTGACCCAGCTTCAGCGCACGCTCGGGGTCGCGCCGGCAGAGGTGCTGGCGTACCGGATCGCGCCCCTCTCCCTGACCCGGCTCGACTGGGACGGGCAGGGCTGGAAGGTGCGCATGATCAATCACGTTGCGTGATGAATATCCCCACAAATATGCGTTTTTCGAATATGCCCGCCCCCGCTACCCTGCCCCCATGACCTATGACCTGTATATCGGCGACCAGGCCTTTTCCTCCTGGTCCCTGCGCGGCTGGCTGATGTTTGAGAAATTCGGCATCCCCTTCCGCAGCCACATGGTGGGGCTCTATTCGGGTACCCTTCAGCAGGACCTCGCTCCGCTGGCCCCGGCCCGTACCGTGCCGGTGATGCGCAGCCCCGAAGGCGTGGTGGTGGGCGACAGCCTGGCCATGGCCGAGACCCTGGCCGAGCGCCACCCCGAGGCCGGGCTGTGGCCCTCGGACGCGGCGGCGCGCGGGCTGGCGCGGATGCTGGTGGCGGAGATGCATGCGGGCTTCGGGGCGCTGCGCGGCGAATGCCCGATGCAGCTTCTGCGCCAGTGGCAGGGGTTCAAGCCCTCGCAGGCGGTGCTGGAGGACCTGACGCGGATCGAAACGCTCTGGGCGCTGGCGCGCGCACGTCATGGCGGGAAAGGCCCCTGGCTGTTTGGCGCCTATTGCCTGGCCGATGTCTTCTATGCCCCGGTGGCCGCGCGCATTGCCGGATACGACCTGCCGGTGAGCCCCGAGGCCCGGGCCTATGTGTCGGCGCATCTGGCCGATCCGGCCTTTCGGGCATGGCGCGCCGAGGGGCTGAAAAAGCGCTATGACCCCTTGCCATACGATCAGGGGCTTGCCAGCGCCGACTGGCCGGGGCCAGACTGAGCGCCGCCTCGCAGGGCCGGGCGCGCCGGAGCCGCAAGCGCTCCTGTCCGGGAATGCTCGGCATATGGGCGTATAGTGCGGTTTGCCGGGATCGCCCCTATCGTCTGGTTCCGATTGCCAGCCTGTATGCGGCGGCTTCGGCGATATGGTGTGTTGACACGGTATCGTCGCCATCGATGTCGGCGATGGTGCGTGCCACGCGCAGTATCCGGTGGTAGC
>JALTZY010000110.1 GCA_027045905.1 Paracoccaceae bacterium | reverse complement strand
CCGAAGACGTCGCCCGCCTCGCCGGCACGCGCAAGCTCGCGCGCCTCCCATTCCAGCCGCTCGATGGTCTCGCCGGCGTCGCGGTTGAGCCCCGTTTCGCGCTCGATATCGGCCCCAAGCTGGCTGATGCGGGCCTTCAGGGTCTCGATCCGCTCGGCTGCCCGGGCCTCTTCGTCGGCAAGGCGGTCGCGGCTTACCAGCAGGCGCTGGAGCACCGCGGCGGCGATGGCCTCTTCCTCGCGCAGGGGGGGCAGGGCGTCTTCGGCGGTGGTGCGGGCGCGGGCGGCGGCGCGCGCGGCGGCCTCGGCGGCGGCGGCGGCGCGGGTGCGCTCGGTGAGGTCGGCCTCGGCGCTGGCGCGGGCCTCGTCGGCCTCTTTCCAGCGGCGATAGAGCAGCAGGCCCTCGGACTTGCGCAGCTCTTCGCCGATCGCCCGGTAGCGCGCCGCCTGGCGGGCCTGGCGGGCAAGCTGGGCAAGCTGGCCGGCAAGCTGCTCGATCACGTCTTCGACGCGGGCAAGGTTGGCCTCGGTGCCCTTGAGCTTGAGTTCGGCCTCGTGGCGGCGCTGGTAGAGGCCGGAAATGCCCGCGGCCTCCTCCAGCACCCGGCGACGCGCCTTGGGGCGGGCGTTGATCAGCTCGGCGATCTGGCCCTGGCGCACCAGCGCCGGGGAGTGGGCGCCGGTGGAGGCATCGGCAAACAGCATCTGCACGTCGCGCGCGCGCACGTCCTTGCCGTTGACCTTGTAGGCCGAGCCCGCGTCGCGGGTGATGCGGCGCACGATCTCGAGGCTGTCGCTGTCGTTGAAGCCCGCCGGCGCGAGGCGGTCGGAATTGTCGATCAGCACCGAGACCTCGGCGAAATTGCGCGCGGGCCGGGTGGCGGCGCCGGCAAAGATCACGTCTTCCATGCCGCCGCCGCGCATCGCCTTGGGGCGGTTTTCGCCCATCACCCACCGGAGCGCCTCCAAGAGGTTCGACTTGCCGCAGCCATTGGGGCCGACCACGCCGGTAAGCCCGTCGGCGATCACCAGATCGGTCGGGTCGACGAAGCTCTTGAAGCCGTTCAGCCTGAGTCTGGAAAACCGCACGGGGGCCTTTCGGATGATTCTCACAGGGGTTCGATTCTCTGAAAGCCGGGGCGCGGAGTCAACGGCGAACGCCGAAATATGGGCGGAAATGGCGGCTTGTCCACAAGATGTTGGTTGACAGCTGTCAACGATGCCGCGGCTTTTGCACCGGAGTCGCTTTCCGGTCTTGACCTGGTGCGGCGATCTGCGCCAAATGGAGGCGCATGGTTCCCCGCCGATGGCGCGAAGCGCCTGGGGAGAATAGGGAATGCGGGCAGGGCGACCCAATCCGGGGCCCGAAGCCGCAGCCGCCCCCGCGACTGTACGCGGCGAGCACCTGCCGGATGCCACTGGGGCCAGATCCCGGGAAGGCGGCAGGCGCGCCAGAGCCGCAAGCCAGGAGACCTGCCATGCGCGACCTCAACCACCCGGCGGGGAGCCGGGCAAAGGAGCAGATGACATGACGACCACCACGACCCTTGCTCGTGAAAACGCGCGTGAAGGTACCGCAGGCGTGAGCCTTGTCGGTGTCGGCGGCGCGATCCTGACCGCGCTGGTACTGCTGTACTTCGCCGGTTTCGCCCAGGCCGCACAGTATCACGATGCGGCGCATGACACCCGTCACACGCTGGCCTTTCCCTGCCACTGAAGCCCCGGTTTCAGGCATGTCGCCTATCCGTGTCCGGCCCGTCCGGCTGCGGGGGCGTGACCGTGCCGCACGAAGCCGCATGGACATGGCATGGACATGGAAAGGAGGGACGGATGACCGTGAGAATTTTCGCCAACGGGCTGTTTGCGGGGCTCATCGCCGGAGCGGTGGTGGTACTCCTGCAATTCCTGCTGACCGAACCGTTGATCCTGGAGGCCGAGGAATACGAGAGCGGCGCCCGGGTGCATTTCGCCGGGCTGGCCGAGCCGGGGGTGCTGCATGACCACGGTGCCAACGAAGCCGCCGATGCCCCCCCCGCGCCCGGAGAGCCCGGAGCGGGAGAGGCGGGAGAGGCGGCGGCGGGCGAGAGCCTTGCGGCGCGCTTCGCTCTGGCCTTTGCGGCCGATTTCGTCGTCTATGTCGCCTGGGGGCTGATCCTGTCGGCGCTGGTCTCGCTCGCGATCGCCAGGGGGCAGGAGACAAGCCTGCAAAACGGCCTTCTGTGGGGGCTGGCGGGCTTTGTCGCCGTGCAGGTCGCGCCGGGGGTGGGACTGGCGCCCGAGCTTCCGGGTATTCCGGCGGCGGATCTGCAGGCCCGCCAGATCTGGTGGATCGCCACGGTGCTGGCGGCGGCCGCGGCGATGGGGCTGTTCGCCTTCGTGCGCAATCCGGCGGGGATCGCCGCGGGTATCGCGCTCCTGGCGCTTCCCCATCTGATCGGCGCGCCCCGGCTCGAGCAGCTGGCCGGCCTGGCGCCGCCCTCGCTGGTGGCCGAATATGTCGCCCGCTCCTATGCGGTGGCGCTGGCGGGCTGGTCGTTGCTGGGCCTGTCCATGGTCTGGCTCTGGGGCCGCGCCGCCGATCCGGTCCCGGTGCCGGTGCCGGCGGATGACCGCTAGATACCGAACCGCCGGGCAGAGCGGGCGGGATGCCCCCGCCCGCAGGCCGCGCCTGGGCCGCCGGCCCCGCCCGCAGGAAGCCCGCGAGAACAAGAAGATGACGAACCGCATGTGAAGAGGAGAAAACCCATGCATATCGAGCCCGGCGTCGTTGACGGCGCGAAGATCCTGCTTTCCTACGCAACCGGCGCTGCCGCCGGCGGTTATGCGCTGAAACTGGCGGCCGACAATCTGCGCGCGCGCGGGCCTGTCTCGCTTGCTCTGCGCAGCGCCCTCGCCACCGGGGCGGTGTTTTCCTTCTTCGAGGTGGTGCCGCATTTCCCGGTCGGGGTGAGCGAGGTGCATTTCATCCTCGGCTCGACCCTGTTCCTGATCCTGGGTGCGGCACCGGCGGCAATCGGCCTGGCGCTGGGCCTGCTGGTCCAGGGCCTGTTCTTCGCCCCCCTCGACCTGCCGCAATACGCCATCAATGTCACCACCCTGCTGGTGCCGCTGTTTGCCCTGCAGGCGCTGGCGCGGCGCGTCATCGCCCCCGGCACGCCCTATGTCGATCTGAAATACTCCCAGGCCCTGGCGCTTTCCGTCACCTACCAGGGCGGGGTGGTGGCTTGGGTCGCCTTCTGGGCCTTCTACGGTCAGGGGCTGGAGGCCTGGCAGGGGGTCGCGGCCTTTGGCGGGGCTTACATGCTGGTCGTGGTGGTCGAGCCGCTGGCCGATCTCGCCGTGCTTGCGGCGGCCAAGACCCTGCGCGGTCTCGCGGGCTCCGGCCTCGTCACCCGCCGCCTGTTCGCCGCGGCCTGAGCATCCGCCATACGCGCCGGGGGCAGCCCCCGGCGCAATCATCGCAAGGAGCGCCACATGCCTGCCAGGATCCCCGCCACCATCGTCACCGGCTTTCTGGGCGCCGGCAAGACCACGCTGATACGCCACCTGCTAGACAATGCCGGCGGCCGGCGCATCGCGCTCATCATCAACGAGTTCGGCGACCTTGGCGTGGATGGGGACATCCTCAGGGGCTGCGGGGACGAGACCTGCGGCGAGGAGGATATCGTGGAACTGTCCAACGGCTGCATCTGCTGCACCGTGGCCGAGGATTTCGTCCCCACCATGCTGAGCCTGATTGGCCGCGACACCCCGCCCGACCATATCGTGATCGAGACCTCCGGCCTCGCCCTGCCGCAACCGCTGGTGCGCGCCTTCGGCTGGCCCGAAATCTCGACCCGCGTCACCGTGGACGGGGTGGTGGCGGTGGTCGATGGCCCGGCGGTGGCCGCGGGGCAGTTCGCCGCCAACCTGGCCGCCGTTGACGCCCAGAGACGCGCCGATGACGGGCTCGACCACGAAACGCCCCTCTCCGAGCTTTTCGCCGACCAGATGGCTTCGGCCGACATGGTGGTGGTGAACAAGACCGACCTGATGGGCGAAGCCGCCGCCGAGGCGCTCGTCTCCCGCCTCAAGGGCCAGGTGCGCGAGGGCGTCCATGTGGTGCGCGCCTCTCACGGGGCGCTACCGGTCGAGGTGCTGCTCGGCATGGGCGCGGCCGCCGAAGACGACATGGAAGCCCGCCACGAGCTGCACCACCATGACGGGGACGACGACCACCACCACGACCACGACGATTTCGAGAGCTTCGTCATCGAGCGCGGCGAAATCGCCGACCCGGAAGCCTTTGCCGCGCAGGTCGCCGATACCATCCGCGCCCACGGCATCCTGCGCCTCAAGGGCTTTGTCGCGGTCGAGGGCAAGCCCATGCGGCTCACCCTGCAGACGGTCGGACCGCGCGTCGATACCTGTTACGACCAGCCCTTCGGCGCCACCCCGCGCCGCACCCGGCTGGTGGTGATCGGCGAGGCGGGGCTTGACCGCGAAGCCATCACCCGCGCGCTCACCGCATGAAGATCGCGCCTGCCTCGCCGCTCGCCCCCGGCCCCGCCGCCCTGATCGCGGCGAGCCACAGGCTGATGGAGGAACTGTTCCCGCCCGAAGACAATTTCCACCTCGACCCGCAGGCTCTCGCCCGGCCCCATATCCGCTTCTTCGCCGCCACCGAGGCGGGCGAGACGCTGGGCATCGTCGCGCTCGCCGACATGGGCGATTACGGCGAGATCAAGAGCCTGTTCGTCGCCCCTGCCGCCCGGGGCCGCGGCCTCGCCCGCCGCCTGCTCGCCCATGCCGAGGCCGAGGCCCGCACCCTCGGCCTGCCGCGCCTGCGCCTCGAGACCGGCAACCTGCTCACCGCTGCCCTCGCGCTCTACGAAAGCGCGGGCTTCACCCGCCGCCCGCCCTTTGGCGACTATCCCGATGCCCCCACGTCGATCTTCATGGAAAAGGCGCTTTGATTTCACCTTTCTGCAAATACTCCCGCCGGAGGCTCCCGCCCCCTCCGCCCGCGCAAAAGGCCTGATCCGATGCACCTGCTCGCCGCCACTCCCGGAAGCATCGCCGATGCCAGCGAGCCGGTCGATCTGGGCCAGACGCCGGCCGATATCGTCTTCATTTCCGCCGCCGATACCGAGCTTTCGGCGCTCTCTCGGGCGCGCGCCGAAATGGCAGAGCCGCCGGCGCTCAGGCTTGCCAATCTCACCCACCTGGCGCACCCGATGTCGGTGGACCTGCATATCGACCGATGCGCAAGCCGCTCGCGGCTGGTGATCGCAAGGGTGCTGGGCGGCGTCGGCTACTGGAAATACGGTGCCGAGCAATATGCGGCGCGTCTCGGCGAGGCGGGGGTTCCGCTCGCCCTCCTGCCCGGCGACGACAAGCCCGACCCGGAGCTTCGCGCGCTCTCGAGCGTCAGCGACGAGGATTATGCCGCGCTCTGGGCCTACCTCGTCGAGGGCGGGCCGGAAAATGCCGCAGCCTTCCTCGCCTATGCAAGCGCCATGCTGGAGGGAGGCGAACGCCCCGCCCCGGCGCGCCCGCTCCTGCGCGCGGGGCTCTACTGGCCCGGTGCGGGGCTCGCCGATCTCGACACGGTGCGCGCAGAGTGGAAAGACGGCGCGCCGGTGGTGCCGGTGGTCTTTTACCGCGCGCTGTTGCAGGGGGCCGGGCTCGACCCGATCGACCGCCTGACCCGCGCGCTCCTCGAAAGGGGGCTCAATCCGCTGCCGGTCTTCGTGGCCAGCCTCAAGGATCCGCTCTCGGCCGCCACCCTCGAGCGCCTTTTCAGCGAGGCTCCGCCCGACGTGATCCTCAACGCCACCGCCTTTGCCGTGGGCAGCGCCAGGGCGGGGGCACCGCCGCAAGGGGTATCGAACCCCTTGCGGCTGCCTGCCGCCAACCGCGCGCCGGTCTTGCAAGTGGTGCTCTCTTCCAGCAGCGAACAGGCGTGGCAGGAGGGCCTCACCGGCCTTTCGGGGCGCGACATCGCCATGAACGTGGCGCTGCCGGAGGTGGACGGGCGGGTGCTCAGCCGGGCGATTTCCTTCAAGGGCGAGGCCTTCTTCGACGAGGCCACCCAATGCCCCATCGCCACCTATCGCGCGCTTGACGACCGGGTGCAGTTCGTGGCCGATCTCGCCGCCGCCTGGGCGCGCCTGCGCGCAACGCCTGCGCCCGAGCGCCGCGTGGTCCTGGTGCTGGCCAATTACCCGAACCGCGACGGCCGCCTTGCCAATGGCGTCGGGCTCGATACCCCGGCAGCCACCGTCCACACGCTCAACCTGCTTGCAGGCGCCGGCTACAATGTCATCAACCCACCCGCTGACAGCGACGCGCTGATGCAGGCGATCCTCGCCGGACCCACCAACTGGCTCACCGACCGCGCCAGTCGCACGGGCGGCATAGAGATGCCCATGTCCGACTACCAGATCGCCTACGGCCAGCTTCCCCGCGACCTGCGCGCACGGATCGAAGAGCGCTGGGGCGCGCCCGAGGCCGATCCGTTCTACACCCCCGGGCGCACCGATTGCGGCCACTTCACCCTTTCGGTTCTGCAATTCGGCAATGTGGTGGTCGGCATCCAGCCCGCGCGCGGCTACAATATCGACCCGAGCGACACCTACCATTCGCCTGACCTCGTGCCGCCGCACCATTACCTCGCCTTCTATTTCTGGCTGCGCCACGGCTTCGGGGCGCACGCCATCGTGCATATGGGCAAGCATGGCAATCTCGAATGGCTCCCCGGCAAGGCGCTGGCGCTGAGCCGCTCCTGCCTGCCCGAAGCGGTGCTGGGGCCGCTGCCGCATGTCTATCCCTTCATCGTCAACGATCCGGGCGAGGGCACCCAGGCCAAGCGCCGGGCAAGCGCGGTGATCATCGACCACCTGACCCCGCCCTTGACCCGCGCCGAGAGCTACGGGCCGATGCGCGACCTCGAAGCGCTGGTGGACGAATATTACGAGGCCTCCGGGGTGGATGCGCGCCGCATCGAGCATCTGAAGCGCGAGATCCTGTCGCTTTCCGAGGCCACGGGGCTTGCCGAGGATGCGGGCCTTGAGGGCGAGGCGGAGAGCGATCTGGCCAAGCTCGACGCCTACCTTTGCGAGCTCAAGGAAGCGCAGATTCGCGACGGGCTGCATGTCTTCGGTCAATCGCCCCAAGGAAGGCTCGCGCGCGACCTGATCCAGGCGCTGGTGCGCCTGCCGCGCGGCGAGGGGCGGGAGGGAGACGCCTCGCTGATCCGGGCGCTGGCGGCCGATCTCGGGCTCGATTTCGACCCGCTCGATTGCGACATGGCCGCGCCCTGGGAGGGCGCGCGCCCGGCACCGCTTGAGAGCGGCGGCACCTGGCGCAGCGCGGGCGATACGGTGGAGCGGCTGGAGGAGCTCGCCGCGCGCCTGATTGATGGCGTAGCGGCCCCGCCGGGGCCGAGGAGCGCGGCGGTGATGGAGGAGGTGGAGCGGCGCATCCGCCCCACCGTCGCCGCCTGCGGTCCCGGCGAGGGGGAGGGCCTCCTCACCGCCCTGTCAGGGCAGTTCGTCGCCCCCGCGCCTTCCGGCGCGCCCACCCGCGGCCGGCTCGACGTGCTGCCCACGGGGCGCAATTTCTACAGCGTTGACAGCCGGGCGGTGCCCACGCCGACCGCCTGGGCGCTGGGCTGGAAGAGCGCCAATCTGCTGATCGAAAAGCACCTGCAGGCCCACGGCGACTGGCCCCGCACCATGCTGCTCACCGCCTGGGGCACCGCCAACATGCGCACCGGGGGCGACGACATCGCCCAGGCCCTGGCGCTGATGGGGGTGAAGCCGCGCTGGGACAGCGCCAATCGCCGGGTGACCGGCTTCGAGATCATCCCGCTGGGCGCGCTCGGCCGGCCGCGCGTGGACGTGACCTTGCGCATTTCCGGCTTTTTCCGCGATGCCTTCCCGCAGCTGATCGCCCTCTTTGACAGCGCCGCGCGCGCCGTCATGGCGCTCGACGAGCCCGAAGCCGACAACCCGGCGGCCGCGCGCGCGCGCGCGGGCGAGGCCAGGGCGCGCGTCTATGGGGCCAAGCCTGGCGCCTACGGGGCGGGGCTTCAGGCGATGATCGACGCGCGCCTGTGGAACGACAAGGCCGATCTGGCCGAAGCTTGGCTGGAATGGGGCGGCTATGCCTATGGCGCCGAGGGCGAGGGGGTGCGCGACCGGGCGGGGCTCGAGGCGCGGCTGTCGCAGGTCGAAGCCATTGTGCAAAATCAGGATAACCGCGAGCACGACCTGCTGGACAGCGACGATTACTACCAGTTCGAAGGCGGCGCGGCGGCGGCGGTCTCGACCCTGCAGGGCGCGGACCGGCCGATCTATCACAACGATCACTCCCGCCCCGAACGCCCCGTGATCCGCACGCTCGAGGAAGAGATCGGCCGGGTGGTGCGCGCCCGCGTGGTCAATCCGAAATGGATCGAAGGCGTCAAGCGCCACGGCTACAAGGGCGCGTTTGAAATGGCCGCGAGCGTCGATTACCTGTTTGCCTTCGCCTCCACTACGGGCGCTGTGAAGAACCACCATTTCGATCTGGTCCACGCGGCCTTCCTCGAAGACGAAGACACCCGTGCCTTCATCGAAGCGCACAACGCCCCTGCGCTTCGCGAGATCGCCGAAAGGCTCGGCGAAGCCATCGACCGCGGGCTCTGGACGCCGAGATCGAATTCGGCCCGCGTCCTGATAGAAGGTCTCCTGCAAGGCTGCGAACCGTAAGCGAAACCCTGCGCCCGGCGCGGTGTGTCCCGATTCTTTTGCGAAAAGCCGCCCCCGGCGAGAGCCTTTGCGCCGGGACAAAGGCGGACCGGGTCCTGCCGGTGCCCCCCTGCCCCTGTCCCGCCAGGCTCCGATCGGTCATGTCGTCTCCAGGCAGTGGCGGCGGAAGGCCTTCTTGAGCATGTCGAGTTCGGCGCGCAGCAATTCGATCTCGGCGCGCAGGTCGTCATCGGCGGGCTGGCCGGCAATGATGGTGAAATGGCCCAGCCGCGTATCGCTGTCGGTATCGGTGATGACGAAGCTGTGCACCCCGTCGCTGAGCAGCCCGGCGGGGATCGGCGCCTTCAGGGTAAAGATGCCGTCGCCCGTCTCGGCGATCTCGACTCCCTCCAGCGGCTGGCCCTGATGGATGACCGTCACTCGTGGCCTTTCGCCGCCGGCGCAGCGCAACTCGCCCCGCCAGACGCCCTCGCGCAGGGCCGTTTTTACCAGTCGCATGTCGTCCATCCCCGCCCCCGTACTCCTATAGCTCGGCCCGGGGCCGGCGGCTGAAATTCACGTCCCTGAGGATCACCTGATTCATCTCCGGCCCTTCGAAGATCAGGTCGATCCAGGCCGCCTCGACCCGTTTTTCGTTCATCCTGGTATAGGCCAGGTCGAATTCCACCATTACCTCGTCTTCGCCCAGCGGCAGTTCGCGCACGATCTGTTCGGTATTCGGGCCGTGGCGGACATTGAGCCGGGCGAAGATTTCCAGCGGCTTTTCCATCTCGACCACCGTGTTCATGCGGATCAGGTGACGCCGTTTCAGCCCCTGGACGGCCTCTTTGGGCAGGTCCAGCACCAGCGACAGGAAGGAGCCGTCGAAGCGGAACACGTCCATGCGCAGCCCGTAGGGGGCGAGGTCGCGCTCGCGTGTGTTGCGGACCTGACGCACGGTGATTTCGGAGATGCGGCAATCGTGAAACAGCTTCACCTCGCTGCCGAACATCGCCTGGCTGGGGGCTGCCGCGCGCCCCGGCGGGTGGATCGCCCCGCGCCACAGCTGTGGGCGCCAGGACCAGTCCGTATGCAGCGGCTTGTGAAAGGAGGACGAGCCCAGATAGGGCAGGGTCAGGCGGTCTTCGGCGACGAAGAGGAAGCGGTCCAGCTCGCTCCGCAGCCTCCTGGCCTGACCCTGCAGCGCCTTCAGCGTGCCCAGATCGAGCCTGTCGGCCCGCTCGGCGAGCGCGGACCAGCGCGCCAGCGCCTTGCGGTGCAGGAAGCGCGCTGCGGGAGAATTGACATGCCTGACCATGACGCGCGGAATCGCCTTCGGAAATTTCGATCGTTTCCATACTAGAACAAAAAAGTTTCTTTTGAGCAAACGGTTTGCCGCAAAGGCGCGGCCTGTGCGCATGGGAGGCCCTGCCGTCGTCCGTGTCGCCGTGAGCGCGCGGTTTACGGCTCTGCGCCATTGGCCCGCTGCATGGCGGCGAGGAAATCCTTCAGCAGCCGGCGGCCGGTCGCCCGGGTGATGGGCGCTTCGGCCAGGCTGGAAACGCTCAGGCTGATCAGGTGGTCCCCGCTTCGGTAGAATGCGCGCCAATAGGTGTCGTTCAGCCCTTCCGGGCGCTGTGGGGAGTCGTCGCGCACCTGCACGAAGACCGCCTCCCCATGCCGCTCGACGCTTTGCGCCTGTTTCCGCCCGGCGCCCCGGCGGAAGTGATCTTCCAGCGCCTCGGGGCTGGCCTGGCCGGGGACGGAGAGGGGGATTGCCGAGACCGTGAGCAGCGCCGGATGGGGTACGGTCGCATCGGCCGGATTGCCCGAGATCGAGGCGCATTGTCCCAGGGCGATGAAGCCGCCGCCGCGACGGCCGAGCCGGCTGCGCCTCTCCACGCAGAAGCCTGGCGGGCCGGCCACGCTCACGCGGCCGCGGGCGATGCGGGCGGTGAGCGGTGCTCTGGCGCGGGACATGCCGGCGAGCACGCTGTCCGCATCGGAGTCTGCGCGGGCTCCGAGACTTGCGAATATCCCGCCCCCCGCGCCCGTACCCGTGCCGCCGGTCTGGTCGCCGCAGGCGGAGAGGAAAAGCAGGAGCGCGCCGGGCAGCAGCCACGGCCGCCGGGCCGGGAGACGGGGGAGTGGCGGCATCTGCCTACAGGTCCATGTAGATATGCCTTTCGGCCCTGGCGCCGGGATGGGTGACCGCGCCCTTGTAGGTCTCGCCCACCTGCCGGGCGTATTTCCACAGGGCGCCGGAGGTATAGATGGTCTCGCGCGGGCCTTTCCATTCGGCCTTGCGCGCGGCCAGTTCCTCGTCCGTCAGGTCCACCTCGATGATGCCCCTGATGGCGTCGATGGTGATCATGTCGCCGTCCCTGAGCAGGGCGATCGGCCCGCCATGGGCGGCTTCCGGCCCCACATGGCCGACGCAGAATCCGCGGGTGGCACCGGAGAAGCGCCCGTCGGTGATCAGCGCCACCTTCTTGCCCATGCCCTGGCCGGAAATCGCCGCGGTGGTGGCGAGCATCTCGCGCATACCGGGGCCGCCGGCGGGGCCTTCGTTGCGGATGACGAAGACGCAGCCCTCTTCGTATGCGCGCTTCTGCACCGCTTCAAAGGCGTCTTCCTCGCACTCGAACACCAGCGCCGGACCGGTAAAGACCTGCTCTTCCTCGCTCATCCCGGCGACCTTGACGATGGCGCCTTCCGGGGCGAGGTTGCCCTTGAGCCCGACCACGCCGCCGGTCTTCGTGATCGGCTTGTCCACCGGGTAGATCACCCGCCCGTCGGCCTCGCGGTCGATCCGGTCGAGCTCCTCGCCGATACTGCGCCCCGAGGCGGTCATGCAATCCTCGTGGATCAGCCCCGCCTTGCGCAGTTCCTTGAGCACCACCGGCACGCCGCCCGCCTCGTAGAGATCCTTGGCCACATAGCGCCCGCCGGGCTTGAGGTCGGCGATATAGGGCGTGTCGCGGAAGATGTCGCAGACATCGCCCAGGAAGAAGTCGATGCCGGCCTCGTGGGCAATCGCCGGCAGGTGCAGCCCGGCATTGGTGGAGCCGCCGGTGGCCGCCACCACGCGGGCGGCGTTTTCCAGCGCCTCGCGGGTGACGATGTCGCGGGCGCGGATATTCTTCTCCAGCAGGTTCATCACCGCCTGGCCGGAGGCCACGCCGTACTGGTCGCGGCTCTCGTAAGGGGCGGGCATGCCGGAGGAATTGAGCAGCGCCAGCCCGATCGCCTCGGACACGCAGGCCATGGTATTGGCGGTGAACTGGCCGCCGCAGGAGCCCGAGGAGGGGCAGGCGATCTTTTCCATCACCGTCAGCTCGGCCTCGCTCAGATTGCCGGCCTGGTGCTGGCCGACGCCTTCGAACATGTCCTGGGCGGTGATGTCGCGGCCCTTGTAGCGCCCCGGCAGGATCGAGCCGCCATAGATGAAGACCGAGGGCACGTTGAGCCGTACCATCACCATCATCATGCCGGGCAGGGACTTGTCGCAGCCCGCCAGCCCGACCAGCGCGTCATAGCAATGGCCGCGCATGGTCAGTTCCACGCTGTCGGCGATCGCCTCGCGGCTGGCGAGGCTCGCGCGCATCCCCTCGTGGCCCATGGCAATGCCGTCGGTCACGGTGATGGTGGTGAATTCGCGCGGGGTGCCGCGGGCTTCCTTCACGCCCATCTTCACCGCCTGGGCCTGGCGGTTGAGGGCGATGTTGCAGGGGGCGGCTTCGTTCCAGCAGGTGGCGACGCCGACCAGCGGCTGGTGGATTTCCTCTTCCGAAAGGCCCATGGCATAGAGATAGGAGCGGTGCGGCGCCCGCTCGGGTCCCTCGGTCACATGGCGGCTGGGCAGTTTGGACTTGTGCTGATTGGAACCTGACATCTCGGCCTCCCTGAATTTCCTCCCTTCCGGGATATTCGCCTTGGCCCGCCGGCACAAGCAGTTTGGCGCAGGCGGTTCGTGCCGCGCCCGGGGCGATTGCATTTGCCGCGGAGCCGCCTTATCTGAACACAAAGGCGCAACCAGAGGCACCCGGCCCATGAACTGGATCACCAATTACGTCAAGCCGCGCATCAATTCCCTGTTCTCGCGCCGCGAAGTGCCCGAGAACCTCTGGATCAAGTGCGACGAATGTGGCACCATGCTGTTTCACCGCGAATTCGCCGAGAGCCTGCATGTCTGCACCAGCTGCGGCCACCACATGGCGATCAGCCCGCGCGAGCGCTTCAAGGCGCTGTTCGACGGCGGCATCTTCACCGAGGTCGAGGTGCCCGAGGCGGTGGCCGATCCGCTCCAGTTCCGTGACCAGAAGCGCTACCCCGACCGGCTGAAGGCGGCGCAGAAGAAGACCGGCGAAAAGGAGGCGATGCTGGTGGCCGAGGGCGAGGTCGGGCGCACGCCGATCGTCGCCGCCGGGCAGGATTTCCGCTTCATGGGCGGGAGCATGGGCATGTATGTGGGCAATGCCATGATCGCCGCGGCCGAGCGCGCGCGCGAGCTCAAGCGCCCGCTGGTGCTGTTTTCGGCCGCCGGGGGCGCGCGGATGCAGGAGGGGATCCTGAGCCTGATGCAGATGCCGCGCACCACCATCGCCGTGCAGATGCTCAGGGAGGCGGGGCTTCCCTATATCGTGGTACTCACCCACCCGACCACCGGCGGGGTGACTGCTTCCTACGCGATGCTGGGCGACGTGCAGATCGCCGAGCCAAACGCGCTGATCTGCTTCGCCGGGCCGCGGGTGATCCAGCAGACCATCGGCGAGAAGCTCCCGGAGGGCTTCCAGCGCGCCGAATATCTGCTCGACCACGGGATGATCGACCGGGTGACGCCACGCGGGCAGCTCAGGGACGAACTGGTGACCATTCTGCGTATTCTGCTGCGCCAGAGCCCGCGCGTGCATGGCGACCTGCCCGCGCCCGGTGCGAAGGCGCCCGAAGGGGCGGATGGGGCCACCGCAAAAGCTCCCGCCGCAACCGAGCCGAGCGAGGCGCTCAGGAAAGCGGCGCAGAAGGCCCCGGAAAAGTGACCGCCTCCACACCGGGGAGCCGCACCGACGCGATCCTTGCGCGGATGCTCGCCCTGCACCCCAAGCTGATCGACCTCACCCTTGATCGGGTCCACCGCCTGCTGGCCGCGCTCGGCCACCCCGAGCGCCGCCTTCCGCCTGTCATTCACCTCGCCGGCACCAATGGCAAGGGCTCCACTCAGGCGATGCTCCGCGCCGGGCTCGAGGCTGCCGGCGCGCGCGTCCACGCCTATACCTCGCCGCATCTGGCCAGGTTTCACGAGCGTATCCGCCTTGCCGGGGCGCTGATCGGCGAGGACCGCCTTGCCGCCATCCTCGACCGTTGCCTGGAAGCCAATGGCGACGAGCCGATCACCTATTTCGAGATCACCACCGTCGCCGCCTTTCTCGCCTTTGCCGAGACCCCCGCCGACTGGCTGCTGCTGGAGACCGGGCTGGGCGGGCGGCTGGATGCGACCAACGTGATCGAAAGGCCCCGCCTCACCGTGATCACGCCCATCTCCATCGACCACACCCGGTTCCTCGGCGAGACCGTGGCCGAAATCGCCGGCGAAAAGGCCGGCATCCTCAAGCCCGGCGTGCCCTGCGTGGTCGCGCGCCAGCCCGAGGCGGCGATGGAGGTGATCGAGGCCCGCGCCGCGCGCCTCGGCGCGCCGCTGATCGCCTGCGGTCAGCACTGGCATGTGAGCCGCGAGGGAGACCGGCTGGTGTTTCAGGACAAAACCGGCCTGCTGGACCTGCCCCGCCCGAACCTGATCGGAGCGCATCAGTTCGACAATGCCGGCGCGGCGCTCGCTGCCCTGCGCGCGCTGGGCGCGGACGAGGCCGCCTGCGAGGCCGCCGTCAGCCGCGCCCACTGGCCCGCCCGGATGCAGCGCCTGCGCCACGGCCCGCTGGTCGAGGCGGCGGGCGACAGCGAGCTCTGGCTCGACGGCGGGCACAACCCGGCCGCGGGAGAGGCGCTGGCCGAGGTGCTTGCCGACCTGCCCGCGCGCCCCACGGTGCTGGTCTGCGGGATGCTTGCGACCAAGGATGTCGAGGGCTTTCTGCGCCCGCTCGCGCGCGAGGCGGGCGCGCTGATCGCGGTGGGGATCACAGACGAGCCCGCGACGCTTCCGGCTTCCGAAACCGCCCGCTTCGCCCGCGAAGTGGGGCTCGAGGCAGAGACCGCTCCCGACCTCGGAGCCGCCATCCGCCGTGCCGCGGACCGCGATCCGGCGCCACGCATCCTGATCTGCGGTTCTCTTTACCTTGCCGGGCAGGTGTTGCGCGAAAACGGATAGCATTTTCCGGGGGCAGGAGATTTCTGCATATTTCCCAGCGCTTTGCTTGTGATCACGAAAAAAATTTCGTCCAATTGTATAAAAACCGGGAGGGATTTCGATTCAACCCACGGAAACGACTCACTTTTTTATCGCTTTGGCGGCTATCCCCGCGAAACACCACAGAATATTGACGAAATCAGATAAATGGCACAATATATCGGTCAGAATATGAGGGGACGAGGCACCTCACCAGACAATCATAAGAACCTGTCGAGCAAGACAGACGGACAGGGGGACGTAGATGTTTCGGTTGCTTGGCAGCGCCATGATCGCTTTTGTGATCACATGTGTACAGGCCACGGCGCAGGACGTTCGAATCACGCCGGAACTGGAGGTGTTCAGGGTCACGATCAATGGCGAACCGGTCGAGATCTCGCGCATCCAGGACACGGCCAACCGGCTGACAAACGAGTTCTCCAAGACATCCCGCCCCTGTCCACCCTTCTGCATTCATCCCATGTCCGCCGCTCCGGGCGTGACGACCATCGGTGAGCTTGAAGTGCTCGATTTCCTCCAGCGCGAGGTGGCCGCCGGGACCGGCCTGCTGGTGGATGCGCGGGTGCCGGAATGGTTCGCCAAGGGAACCATCCCCGGCGCGGTGAACATCCCCTTCCTGACCCTGGCCGAGAGCAATCCCTTCCGCGACGAGATTCTCAAGGCGATCGGAGCGAGGACGGAGGGAAGCGGCTGGAATTTCGACGAGGCAATGAATCTTGCCCTGTTCTGCAACGGTCCGTGGTGCGACCAGAGCCCCCGCGCCATCAGAGCCCTGATCGAGGCCGGATATCCGCCCGAAAAGCTTTTCTACTACCGGGGCGGCATCCAGAACTGGGCATTGCTCGGTCTGACCCTGAAAGAGCCGAATTCGTGACCGGAGGTCATCCATGCGCATCCTGCTGATCCTTTTCCCGTTCTTCCTGGCCATTGGCGGGCTGGTCTTCCTTCAGACCGGGATGTTCGCTCCCCAAGGCGGCGCGCAGGGGGGCGCGGCGGCTCCGGTCGCCTCCGCCCGGGCGACGGCTGCGTCTGGCGCCATGCCCCTGTCGGATGTGACCGAGGTGGTGGCGCGTCTGCCCGCCGATCAGCCGACCGGGCAGGTCCGCCCGGTCGCGCGCCCGGCGCGCGCGCAGGCCGGCGGTGACGACATGCAGAGCCTGACCATGAATGTCCTGGCCAGCCTGGGCATGGCCCCGGCCCCGGCACCCGGTGCCCCGGTCTCCGCATCCGCCGCTTCCGGCGGGCAGGGCGGGCAGGACGAGATGGAGGCTCTCACCATGGCCGTGCTTGCCGGCCTGTCCGGCGGCCGCCCGGCCTCGGCTGCCTCCGATCCTCCGGTCGAAAACCTGCCCCTGGCCGATCTGGTCTCCCGTGCCGTTGCCCGGGGCCAGTCCGATGCCTATCTTGACGCGCTCATCAACGAAGCCGCCGATTCCGGACAGATCGAGGTGCCCGGGGCCCTGCGTACCGCGAATGGGCGCGTGGATACCGATGCGCTTTTGCGCGCCCTGATTCAGGCCGGCGATGGCTCCGGGCCGGCTCGAAACCCCGAGGACATCATCCCCACCGGCGCCGGAGTCGAGGTGCGGGTGGTCCAGGAGGCCGGCCAGACCGTTCCCTATTACTTCTATACCGTTCAGGAGGGTGACTCGCTCGGCGCCATCGCCCTGAATTTCTATGGCGACGCCGCCCTCTACAAGGTGATCTACGAAGCCAACCGCCGCCTGCTCTCTTCCCCGGACCGGATTAGGATCGGTCAGCGTCTGCGGATCCCGGCCCGCCGGCAGGGCTGAGCGGCTCGCCCCATTCCGCCCCCTGCATCTCCATCAGGCGGCTCGCCGTGCGCTCGAATTCGAACGCCCCCTCGCCCTCCACATAGAGCAGATGCGGGGGTGCTGCGGCCGAGGCCACCAGCCGCACCCGCGCCTCATAGAGCGCGTCGATCAGGGTCACGAAGCGGCGCGCCTCGTTGAAATTGGAACGGCCGAGGCGCGGAATGTCCTCGAACAGCAGCACCCGGACCGCCTGCGCAATCGCCAGGTAATCGGCCGGCCCCAGCGCCCGGGCGCAAAGGTCATGAAAGCTGGCCCGCGCCACCCCGTTGCGAAAGGCGGGCAGCACCACCTTGCGACCCTTCACCTCGATTTCCAGCGGCGCGCCCTCGCCGCCTGCCAGTTCCTGCCAGATGCGTGCCATTTCGCTGCGCGCCGCTTCGTCGGCCGGGATGAAATAGACCCGCGCCCCGGCCAGAAACGCCTGCCGGTAGTCGCGCGGGCTCACAAGCTCATGCACCACCATCCGGTGCTTGATGAAGTCGATGAAAGGCAGGAACAGTTGGCGATTGAGCCCGTCCTTGTAAAGGTCGTCTGGCGGCCGGTTCGAGGTGGTAACGATCACCACGCCGGCCCCCACCAGCTTTTCGAACAGACGCCCCACCACCATCGCATCGGCAATATCGGTGATCTGCATCTCGTCAAGCGCAAGCAGGCGCAGGCCCTCGGAAAGGCGCGCGGCCACCGGGGCCAGCGCATCCTCCACCCCCTGCCGGCGCGCCGCGGCAAGCCCCGCCTGCACCTGCTGCATGAAGGCATGAAAATGCACCCGGCGCTTGCCCTCGATGCTGAGGCTTTCGACAAACAGATCCATCAGCATCGACTTGCCGCGCCCGACGCCGCCCCACAGATAGAGCCCCTGCGGCACCTCTTCGGGCTTGTGAAACAGCCCGCCCAGGATCCCCCGCCGGCGCTGCCTCGCCGCCTCGAGATGGGCGCGAATATCCTCGAGCAAAGGCAGCACCGCCAGCTGCGCGGGGTCTTCCTTCAGCGCGCCGGCGGCCACCCGTGCCGCGTAAATCTCCTGCAACGTCCGTGCCACTTCTCACGTCTTTCGTTCAAGATATCCCGGGGGTTCGGGGGCTGGCCCCGGCCTTTTCACAGCCCTCTCATACCGGCAGCGCGGTGGTCTTGAATACCGTGCGCAGGGCGAAGCTCGACTGCATCCCCTGCACGCCGGGCAGGCGCGCGAGATACTGCCGATGAATGCGGGCGAAATCCTCTGTATTCTGCGCCACCACCTTGAGCAGGTAATCCGCGGTGCCCGCCATCAGGTGGCATTCCAGCACGTCGGGCACCAGCGCCACCTGCCGCTCGAAGGCTTCCAGCACCTCGTCGGCCTGTCCGGAAAGGGTGATCTCCACGAAAACCGTGGTCGCACAGCCCAGCTTGCGCGCGTCCAGCAGGGCGACATATTCGCGGATGAAGCCCTCGGCTTCGAGTCGCTGCACACGGCGGTGACAGGCCGAGGGCGAGAGATTCACTTCCTCGGACAGCTCCGCATTGGAGATGCGCCCGCGCTTCTGCAGCACGGCAAGGATTCGACGATCTATCCGGTCCAGTTCCATATTATGCACATTTCTTGCGTGAAATGCTCCCTTTGCACATTATTTTATCGAAAGCATAACCTCTTGCGCCGCGATAGACAAAGCAATTGCACCGTAATCTGCGTAAAATTGCCGCAGCATGTATCGAAGCATTTACCCGGAGGAAGCCATGCTCGTCGGATGCCCGAAAGAGATCAAGCCGCAGGAATACCGCGTCGGCCTCACCCCCCACGCCGCGCGCGAGGCGGTTGCCCATGGCCACGAGGTGATCATCGAAACCGGCGCCGGGGCGGGGGCCGGATTTGCCGACAGCGATTATGTTGCCGCCGGGGCGGAGGTGGTGGACAGCGCCGAAGAGGTCTTTGCCCGCGCCGAGATGATCGTCAAGGTCAAGGAGCCCCAGGCGGTGGAGCGCAAGATGCTGCGCGAGGGGCAGGTGCTGTTTGCCTATCTGCATCTGGCCCCGGACCCGGAGCAGACCCGCGACCTGCTGGCCTCGGGCGTGACCGCGATCGCCTACGAGACAGTGACCGACGCGCAGGGCGGCCTGCCGCTGCTGGCGCCCATGAGCGAGGTCGCGGGCAAGCTCGCGCCGCAGGTCGGCGCCTGGACGCTGCAGAAGGCCAATGGCGGGCGCGGCGTGCTGCTGGGCGGCGTGCCCGGCGTGGGGCCGGCCCGGGTGGTGGTGATCGGTGGCGGGGTGGTGGGCACCCACGCGGCGCGGGTTGCTGCCGGGATGGGCGCGGATGTGACCGTGCTCGACCGTTCGCTGCCGCGGTTGCGCTATCTCGATGACGTGTTCGGGGGCCATTTCAAGACCGCCTACGCCAGCGCCGGCAATACCCAGGAACTGGCTCGCGAAGCCGATCTGGTGGTCGGCGCGGTGCTGATCCCCGGCGCCGCCGCGCCCAAGCTCGTGCATCGCGCGGACCTTGCGCAGATGAAGCCAGGCGCGGCGCTGGTGGATGTGGCGATCGACCAGGGCGGCTGCTTCGAGACCAGCCACCCCACTACCCATGAGGACCCGATCTACGAGGTGGACGGGATCATGCATTATTGCGTTGCCAACATGCCCGGTGCGGTGGCGCGCACCTCCACCATCGCGCTGGGCAATGCCACCATGCCCTTCATGCTGGCGCTGGCCGACAAGGGCTGGCGCAAGGCCTGCGAGGAAGATCCGCACCTGCTCGACGGGCTCAATGTCCATGCCGGCAAGCTCACCTATTATGCGGTCGGCAAGGCGCTGGGGATCGACGTGATTTCGCCCGCCCTCGCGCTGAAGGAATAGAAAGGCCGGGAGGGTTTCGTGAAAACCCGGGGCGGTTCAGCCCCCCGGACCCGCAGCATGGCCGGGGGGCGCTGCTGGACCGGACCGAATTTTTTCGACTTGTGATCGTTCTGTTTTTGGTCCGGGCCCTTGTCTGGCGGGTCTCTGACTTGGGCTTC
>JALTZY010000109.1 GCA_027045905.1 Paracoccaceae bacterium | reverse complement strand
GTGGGGGCGGCAGGCGTGGCGGGGGCCTGTTGCGGCGCCGGCGCGGGGGCGGCGCTGACCGGAGCCGGGGCCGGGGGCGCAGACGCAGCCGGCAGGCTGTCGGCGCTCTCGCCCTCTTCGAGCAGCACCGCGATCGGGGTGTTGACCGCCACCCCCTCGGCGCCTTCAGGCACCAGCAGCTTGCCGATCACGCCGTCCTCCACCGCTTCGAATTCCATTACCGCCTTGTCGGTCTCGATCTCGGCGAGGATGTCGCCGGCGGCCACCTTGTCGCCTTCCTTGACCAGCCATTTGGCGAGCTTGCCTTCCTCCATGGTCGGGCTCAGCGCGGGCATCAGGATCTCGGTTGCCATCATTCCGCCCCCTCTGCGGCTTCTGCATAGATGTCGGTCCAGAGTTCGGAAAGGTCCGGCTCCGGGCTCTGGCGGGCAAATTCGGCCGCCTCGTTGACCACCGCCTTGATTTCCTTGTCGATTTCCTTGAGCGTGGCCTCGTCGGCATGTTTGCCCGTGAGCAGCAGGTCGCGCACATGGTCGATGGCGTCGCGCTCGGCGCGCACTTTCTGCACCTCTTCGCGGGTGCGGTACTTGGCCGGGTCCGACATGGAGTGGCCGCGATAGCGGTAGGTCTTCATCTCGAGGATATACGGCCCCTTGCCGGCGCGCACGAATTCGGCGGCGCGCCGCCCTGCGTCGCGCACGGCCAGCACGTCCATGCCATCGATCTGCTCGCCGGGGATGTTGAAGGCCTCGCCGCGGGTGTAAAGCTCGGGCGTGGAAGAGGCGCGCGTGACCGCCGTGCCCATGGCATATTGATTGTTTTCAATTACATAGATCACCGGAAGCTGCCACAGCTCGGCCATGTTGAAGCTCTCGTAAACCTGGCCCTGATTGGCCGCACCATCGCCGAAATAGGTAAAGGTCACGTTGTCATTGCCGCGATACTTGTCGGCGAAGGCAAGGCCGGTGCCGATGGGCACCTGGGCGCCGACGATGCCGTGGCCGCCGTAGAAGTGCTTTTCGCGCGAGAACATGTGCATGCTGCCGCCCTTGCCCCTGGAATAGCCGCCCGCGCGCCCGGTCAGCTCGGCCATCACCCCCTTCGGGTCCATGCCGCAGGCGAGCATGTGGCCGTGATCGCGATAGGAGGTGATGCGCTTGTCTCCCTCGCGCGCCACAGCCTCGAGCCCGACCACGACTGCCTCCTGGCCGATATAAAGGTGGCAGAAGCCGCCGATCAGCCCCATGCCGTAAAGCTGCCCTGCCTTTTCCTCGAATCGGCGGATCAGCAGCATTTCGCGATAAAATTCCAGCAGTTCTTCTCCGGACGTATTGGGAGAGGCTGCGGATTTTCCTGAGGTTTTTCGTGCTGCCATGGACGGGCTCCTGAGGTCTGGACCGAGATCTGGATCAAGGGGCCGGGCTGTGGGGCGACCGGGATCCGGGGTATAGTTTAGCGTTAAACTATATTATAGACCGGTTTTCCCGGAAGTGCGACAGAAAAGTGCGCCAGAGATCTTCGAATCCCCCGGTCGGTCGGCTTCCGGTCAACGCTCTTGCAAAGAGGCGCATCCTGGCCGAAACTGAACGAAAGGGATCGGAAGAGAGCGCCATGGGGCTTTTCGGGCATTTTGCAAGGCTGTTTGCCGCCGGCTTTCCTGCCGTTGCCGCAGGGCGGGGCCGGTGGTGCCGGCGGGGCCGCGAATAGATGCAGACCGTCCTCACCATCGCCACCAGCGGCCCCGGGCTGCATGAATTCACCCGCGAGGTTGTCCGGTGGGTCGGCATGCGGGGCGGTGGAGGTGGTGACGGCCTGCTGACGCTGTTCGTGCGGCATACGTCCTGCAGCCTGCTGATCCAGGAAAATGCCGATCCCGAAGTGCAGACCGATCTTGCGGAATTCTTTCACCGGCTGGTGCCGCCGGCGGATGATCCCTCGATGGGCTATCTGCGCCATACCCATGAGGGGCCTGATGACATGCCGGCGCACATCAAGGCGGTAATGATGCCGGTAAGTATCACTATTCCGGTATCTTCCGGGCGTTTGATGTTGGGAACCTGGCAGGGAATTTACATTTTCGAACATCGGTCGGGGAACCACCTGCGCGAGGTCGCGGCCCATCTCGCCCTCGGGTAAGGCCGGGACAGGGCCCGGGCTCAGAATGCCACCGCGCCGCGCGCCACGTCGAGGACCAGCTTGAGATTGAGCCCGACCACCAGCACCGTGATCGCCCAGGCCGCAAGCGTCAGCCAGCGCGGGGCGGCAAGGCCGCCCATCTTCTCGCGGTTGGCTGTGAAGAGCACCAGCGGCACCATGGCAAAGGGCAGCTGCAGGCTCAGTATTACCTGCGAGAGCACCAGGAGGCGCGCAGTGCCGCTTTCGCCGTAGAGCACCGTCACCACCAGCGCCGGGGCGATGGCGATGGTACGGGTGATCAGCCGGCGCGCCCAGGCGGGCATGCGCAGGCGGATGAAACCTTCCATGACGATCTGGCCGGAAAGGGTCGCGGTCACCGTCGAGTTCAGTCCCGAGGCCAGCAGCGCCACGGCGAAGAGCACCGAGGCGAAGCCGGCCCCGAGCAGCGGATCGAGCAGCAGGAAGGCTTCCTGGATCTCGGCCACGTCCCGCCGTCCGGCCTGGTGAAAGACCGCCGCCGCCAGGATCAGGATCGCCGCATTGATGAACAGGGCAAACATCAGGGCGATGGTCGAATCGAGCGTGCCCAGGCGGATCGCCTCCAGCTTGTCGGCGCGGGTCGGGCCGATCCTGCGGGTCTGGATGATGGCCGAATGCAGGTAGAGATTGTGCGGCATGACGGTGGCGCCGAGAATCCCCAGCGCCAGGTAGAGCATTTCCGGGCTCGTGGCGATGTCGCGCCGGGGGATGAATCCGCTCAGAACTTCGCCCAGTGCCGGGCGGGCATAGACCATTTCCACCACGAAACAGGCGAAAATTATCAGGGTCAGGGCGATAACCAGAGCTTCGAGGAGGCGAAATCCCTTGTTTTGCATCCATAATATCAGGAAGACGTCCAGGGCGGTCAGGACGACGCCGATCTCCAGCGGCAGGCCGAACAGGAGATTCAGCGCGATGGCCGTGCCGATCACCTCGGCCAGATCCGTGGCGATGATCGCCGATTCGGCCAGTATCCACAGCACGAAGCTGACCCGGGGCGGGAAGGCATCGCGGCAGGCCTGGGCCAGGTCGCGCCGGGCGGCTATGCCCAGACGCAGCGAGAGCGCCTGCAAGAGAATCGCCATGATATTGGACAGGAGCGCCACCGACAGAAGCGTATAGCCGAAGGCCGAGCCTCCGGCCAGCGCCGTGGCCCAGTTGCCCGGGTCCATGTAGCCCACCGCGACCAGGTATCCGGGGCCGAAGAAGCTGAGGAAGCGGCGCGGCAGCGAGCCGCGTTTCAGGCGTATGCTGGCATTCACTTCGCTAAGCGAAAGCGAATCCGGGCCGGCGGCGCTGCGCCAGCCTCGGCTGTCGGGTCCCGGTCCGGTCATGGCTCACTATGCCCCGTGCTTGTCTGGTGTTCCGTGCTTGTCTGGTCTCGGATCTCGCGGTTTGCGGTTCTTGCCGCATACACCTTTTATTGAGAATAATTCTTAATAGCAACTACACCCGGCCGTCGGCGGATGCAAGTGTCTGACAGCCTGTCCGGTGGCTTTGCCCTTCAGCATCTGGGGGTGCCAATTCCCCTCTACACAAATGCTGCCGTCTCCCCTATAGTTCCTGTGGATAACCGGGTCTCGCCCCCATGATGAGGGACCAGATCAAGGGGCCGGTTCCGGGGCGGGGGCGAAATAGACCCGGGCAGGGGCTGGGCCGGCCCGGAGCAGGGACAGGACAGGGGCCGGCAAAGGGGCGGCCCGGAACGGGGGCGCCGACAGAGCGTCAGGCACCGGCTGGCCGGCAAAAGACCCTGAGCGGGGCGGCCCGGAAGAGGCGACATCGAGAGGAAGGGGAGCAGTATGCGCTGTCCGTTTTGCGGAAATACCGACACCCAGGTAAAGGATTCACGTCCCGCCGAGGATCACGCGGCCATTCGCCGCCGCCGGTTCTGCCCCGCCTGCGGCGGGCGCTTCACCACCTATGAGCGGGTGCAGTTGCGCGACCTGGTGGTGATCAAGTCCAACGGCCGGCGCGAGGCTTTCGACCGGGACAAGCTGGAGCGTTCGATCCGCATTTCCATGCAGAAGCGGCCGATCGAGCCGGAGCGGATCGACCAGATGATTTCCGGCATCGTGCGCCGCCTCGAGAGCATGGGCGAGACCGATATCCCCTCGGCCACGATCGGCGAGATCGTGATGGAGAGTCTGGCGCGGATCGACACCGTGGCCTATGTACGCTTTGCCAGCGTTTACAAGAACTTCCAGAACCCGGACGATTTCGACAAATTCGTCAGCGAGCTTCGCCCGAAGAATTCGGAAGAAGCGTGAGCATGGCGGTGAGCGCGGGGACGCGCGCTCTTCGCGGGCCTGACGAGCGCTTCATGCGCCTGGCGCTGAGCCTCGGGCGGCGCGGGCTCGGGCGGGTGGCACCGAACCCTTCGGTGGGCTGCGTGCTGGTGCGCGAAGGGCGCATCGTCGGGCGCGGCGTGACGGCGCCGGGCGGCCGGCCCCATGGCGAGGCGGTGGCGCTCGCTCAGGCCGGCGAAGCGGCGCGCGGGGCCACCGCCTATGTGACGCTTGAGCCCTGCGCCCATTACGGGAAGACCCCGCCCTGCGCCGATACGCTGGCGGCGGCGGGGGTCGCGCGGGTGGTGGTGGCGATGGAAGACCCGGACCCGCGGGTGGCAGGCAAGGGC
>JALTZY010000108.1:4536-4815 GCA_027045905.1 Paracoccaceae bacterium | reverse complement strand
TTGTTGTCGAAATAGCGCGCCTGCCCGTCCGGCATCGCCGTGCAGGCGGTGGCGTCGCAGAAAAAGGGCCAGCTGTCGAGCAGCTCCACGGGTGCTGCGCGAAACGGCGCTTCGCCGCGCGCGGCGCGGGCGCGGGCCTCGGCGAGCGGCACCCGGGCGCGGGCCGCCGCCCCCGCCTCGCTCAGCCTCCCGCCGGCCATTTCGCGCGCCACCTCGCGGCTGTCATAGGCGGGGATCTCGGGGGGCTGACGCAGCACGAAGACGCGCTCGAAAGCGCCC
>JALTZY010000108.1:0-4526 GCA_027045905.1 Paracoccaceae bacterium | reverse complement strand
GTAGCTCCAGCGCCCGATCAGCAGCAGGCGCGGCGGCAGGGCGCTCGCCTCCGACTCTGCCTCCAGCGCCGCTTCCAGCCGGGCAAGGGCAGCGTGGCAGGCCGCGTCTTCGACCGCGCTGGTGGTGTTTTCACGCTTTTCGACGCCGAAAAGCGGCGGGCAGCCGGCATTCCATACCAGGAGCGCGGGCGTGCCTGCCCGCGTCGCCAGCGCCTCCAGCGTGGCGGCCAACGGGCGGGCGTGGCTGTCGCCCCAGACCAGCACTTCGGGCGGGCCTTCGGGGCCAAGCCGGCAGGTCTCGATCCCGGCCAGCGGGCCTTCCTGTGCCACCTCACAGCGCGACCAGTCCTGCAGGAAATCGGCGCTCGCCTCGATATGGGTGCGCAGGGCGGGCGGAAAGCGGCCGGCGAGCCCGTCGCCCTTGTAGAGCACCGCCCCCGCGCCCAGGAGCAACCCCGAGCCGACGAGCCAGCCCGCGACCAGCGCCCGCGCGCCGATGCGCCCCGGCGCGCGCACGGGCTGCTCCACGAAGCGCCAGGAGGCCACCGACAGCCCCAGCGCCAGCAGCGCCCAGAGCGCCGCCTCCAGCGGGCCGGCATAGCCCCCGCACCAGTATTTCGAGAGCGTCAGAACCGGCCAGTGCCAGAGGTAGAGCGAGTAGGAGATGCGGCCGAAAAAGACCGGCACCGGGCTCGAAAGCGCCCGGTTGACCGCCCCGCCCGCCTGCCCGCCCCAGAGCGCGAGCACCGCGCCGGCCACCGGCAGGACCGCCTGCCAGCCGGGAAATTCGGCGCCCGGGCGAACCAGCACGATCGCCGCCAGCATCAGGCCGAGCCCCGCCCATGACGCCCAGCCCGGCCCCGGGCGCTGCGCAAACGCCGCCAGCAGCACGCCGGCCAGAAGCTCCCATGCCCGCAGAGGAAACAGGTAGAAGGCCGCCGACTGGTCCAGCCGCGTAAGCCAGACCCCACCGGCGAGCGACAAGGCAAGCAACCCCATGAGCGCCAGGCGCAGCCGCCTCCTGCCCGCGCCCAGGAGCAGCACGACGAAGGGCAGCACCAGGTAGAACTGCTCCTCCACCGCCAGCGACCAAGTGTGCAGAAGCACCTTGTTTTCCACGCCGATGTCGAAATAGCCGGTCTCGCGGTAGAAGTGGACATTGGCCAGATAGGTGGTGGCGGCGATCAGCTCCTTGCCGAATTCGCGCATCTCGAAAGGCAGCAGCACGAACCACGCCGCCAGCAGGCTCGCCGCCGCCATGACGAAATAGGCCGGCACCAGGCGGCGGATACGGCGCAGGTAGAAATGCCCCAGCCGGATGCGCCCGCTTTCGGCATGCTCGCGCATCAATATGCCGCCGATCAGAAAGCCGGAAATGACAAAGAAGATATCCACCCCGACCAGCCCGCCCCGCACACCCGGCAGACCGAAATGATAGGCCACCACCGCCAGCACGGCGATGGCGCGCAGCCCGTCGATCTCGGGCCGGTATGCGGGATGCGGATCCTTCGTGCTCACTCGGCCGATGCCCTGCCTTGCCCTTTCTCGCCCCTTTGCCCGAGCATAGGCCCCGGGCGCGTCAAGAAAAAGGCCCGGAGCGGGCGGATTCGTGGCCGGTCCGGAAGCGGCTGGCGATCCCGGGAGGACTCGAACCCCCAACCCCCTGATTAGAAGTCAGGTGCTCTATCCAGTTGAGCTACGGGACCACGCCGGCACCCTAGCCGCTTGATCCCGCCGGCTCAAGCGCGAAGCTCACATGTCGGAAATCTTCCGGGCGACGATCCATGTCACGGGCAGCGCGATGACGAAGCCGGCAACAGCCGCATAAATGATCGGCTGCGCGGTATCATGGCCTAGTGATAGCACCGCAATCACCAGCATTCCGGCCAGGGTCGCCCCCCCCATGATGTAGATCAAGGCTACCAGCTTGAACATGACTCTCCCTCCGTAAAGGCTGATCTGCAAACAGAAAACACGTTGCAGAGGGGAAAGCCTTGATCTGAATCAGCTTTTGCCGTGACCGTTTGGCGCAGCCCGCCCCCGGCTTCAGCCGCGCATCGCACGGGCTACCTGTACGGCCACGGGCCAGCCGGTCAGCCAGCCCGCGAATGCCGCCCCGAGCAGGGGCCACAGGCCGGAGACACCGGCAAGCAGCGCCACCACCACGGCAACACTGGCAAGCGCCCCCCCGATCAGCCCGTGCAGGATCAGGACCAGGCGCATGTCAGCCGCGCGGAGTCTTCATGCGGTTAAGCAGATTATCCCTGAGGATAAACTGATGATGAAGCGCACCGATGACATGCAGCAGGACCAGTACGATCACGGCAACCTTTGCATAACCATGCGCGGTAGCGGCAGGCTCCAGCCCCAGAAACCAAGCGGCCGCTCCGGAAACCGGCATCAGGATCAGCAGCAGATAGAGCGCGTGATGAGTGCCATGGGCAATGGTCTTCTGCGCGGGGGTCTCCGCTCCGGGGCTTGCGGGCACCCCGCGCCGGACCCGCAGCACCAGCCGCCAGACGACCAGCAGGGCGATCAGGATGCCACCGAAAACATGCAGTGCAATCAGAGGGCTGAACTGCATTTCGGCGCCTTCGGCGATCTTCTCCCAAGCCTCCTCGATATATTCGCTGAAGACGAATTGCTGCACCACCAGCAGGAAGACGATCCAGTGCAGAACGATCTGTGCGCGCGAATAACCGCCTGGTTTCATGTCATTTCCCCTTCACGAATTCGGCAGGGATGCTCACGCAGCCCGGCAATCCCGCCCCCGGGCCAGCTACGGCCGCGGACAGCGCGACCGACAACCGGAGAATCACCACCACACCGGCAGACAGTTCATGCAGGCCGAATTAGGAAAAAGTTCCGCCCATTACAAGCCGCCGGAAGAAATTCCGGAGCCTGCAAGAGCCGCGCCGGTCGCAGACCGCTCCTTGCCGGAAATCCCGGGACAGAAAGCCCGGGAGACGGGTCACGGCCAGTCACCTCTTCGCCCCGATCACAGCCAGAAACTCCCGCCATTCCCCTTTGCTCATGCCGCTGGTCTCCTCGGTCACCTCCTCACCCGCCAGCATCCGGCGCACGCAGTCGAGCGCCCGGACCGAAAGCGTCGCGCCCCCCATGCGGTAATCCTCGAACGCCGCATAGGCAAAGGGCACCCAGTCGGCGACGATCTTGCAGATCGCCTCGGCATAGACGCGGATCTCGTATTGGGCATGGTGGTCGGCGCGCAGGCGCAGGAAGTGAAAGAGATTGTGCAGGTCGATCTTCCAATACCACTGGGTGTAGATATTGGCCGGCAGGTTCATCCGCGCAAGCTCGCGCGCCAGCCCCTGCTGGCCGTCTTGTGAAATCATCGCCTCATAATGGTCATAGGCGCGGTTGGCATCGGCCTTGAGCAGATCCAGCACGCGGACGGCCTCCTCGCCCTCGAGCACCGCGCCGCGGCCCTGGTTATTGATGACCGACTGCGCCGCCAGATGCTCGGGCGCGGGGATGTAGAACTCACGGTCGAGAATCGAATAGCGCGCCGAGTATTCGTTCACATTGGCGGTGCGGTGGCGGATCCACTGGCGGGCCACGAAGATCGGCAGCTTGACGTGAAACTTGACCTCGCACATCTCGAACGGCGTCGAATGCCAATGGCGCATCAGGTAGCGAATGAGCCCCTCGTCATTCTGCACGCTCTTGGTGCCCTTGCCATAGCTCACCCGCGCCGCCTGGCAGATCGCCGCATCGTCGCCCATGTAGTCGACCACCCGCACGAAACCGTGGTCCAGCACCTCATGCGCCTTGTAGAGATGCGCCTCCATCCCGGGGCTCACCGCACGCAGGGTCTGCGCCCCTCCCGCCCGCTGGGCATCTATCTCGGCTTGCTGCTCCGGCGTCAGGCTCATGTCGAATCTCCCCCTTTTGCGGCGCCACTCTATAGCGCTTTCCCCGCCCCTTCCATCTGCTATTCTGACCCGGCAGCCACAGGAGAACCCGCATGAAAATCCGCTACCTCCACACCATGGTCCGCGTCGCCGACCTGGAGAAGACCATCGCCTTCTTCGAGCTTCTCGGGCTGAAGCAAACCCGCCGCAGCGATTACGAAAACGGCCGCTTCACCCTGGTCTTCATGGCGCCGCCGGGGCAGGAAGAATGCCCGGTGGAGCTTACCTTCAACTGGGACGGCGACGAGGGCCTGCCGTCGGACAGCCGCCATTTCGGCCACCTCGCCTATGAGGTCGAAGACATCTACGCCCTCTGCCAGCACCTGATGGATAACGGCATCACCATCAACCGTCCCCCGCGCGACGGCCGCATGGCCTTCGTGCGCTCGCCCGACAATATCTCGATCGAGCTTCTGCAGGCGGGCGAACCGCTGCCGCCAAAGGAACCCTGGGCCAGCATGGAAAATACCGGCCACTGGTAGGCTTTTTCTAAAGCGAGATGATTTCTGTCTGAATCGCATCAGGGATTTCAATCGCGGATTTTTCTGATTCTTTTTCTGATTCACTGTCTCCATCCACAGGATGGAGGGT